>WTGD01000438.1 GCA_011523725.1 Nitrospinota bacterium | reverse complement strand
GGGGGAGGACACACAGGTCCTCCCCTACAGTACCATCGCGTTTTGCGTAGCCGGACAGGCGCAGGAGCCTGTCCGGGGACCTAAGTGTCCGCCCGCTCTTGAAACAGGGTTTTCCAACAAACCCTTACGCCTCTTTGATGACCATGTAGGTGGCCGAGGCGAAACAGATGAGCCTTTCCGCATCGTCCAGGATGCGTATCTCCCACACCGAGGTCTTGCGTCCCAGATGCAGGGCCTTCGCCTCGCCGACGAGGGTTCCCTCCTTCACGGGACGGACGAAGTTGATCTCCACCGTCACCAGCTCCGTGCCGACCGGATGACTCACAAAGCTGCCCACGCCGCCCACGGTGTCGGCTAGCGAGGCCAGCGCGCCGCCGTGGACGATCCCGAAGGGCTGGTGGAGCTTCGGCTCCACGGGCATCGCGACGCGGGCGAAGCCCTCCGCCGCTTCGAGCACCTCGAAACCCATGAGGTCGTTGAAGTTCCCCTGCCAGCGGGCCTGGAACACCCGCTCGACCTCTTCCCTCGTCCATGAGCGACCCATCGTCATCACCTCGAACGCGCGCGCCCCGCGCGAGAGTCGTGCGCGCAAAACACATCCAGGAATTCACTGGAATACCAACGACGAAACGGAACCATCCCAGGAAGGTGAAAGAGCCTTCACGAAACGCCGCAACTTACGCCGATCTTTTGAGCAGCACCGCCAGGGCTTCGGTGGATTTCCCGAGGGCCTCGTTCGATTTTTCCAGGCCCTCGTTCGTTTTATCCAGGCCTTCCAGCGTCTTGTCAAAGCCCTCAAGGGTTTTATCCAGACTCGCCATTGTTTTATCCAAGCTCTGCAGGATTTTCTGCAGCGCTTCCCGGCCTTCTTGGCCCTGGGCGATTATCTCATCGAGCGCCTTGTCCCTCTGCCTTGTTCCGGCGCGCATGGTGTAGAGGCCATACCAGATCAAGGCGCATTGCGCGACGCCTATGGCGAATTGCGCGATACTTATGAGGTCTCCCGTAGTGATCGGCTGCAAATCGATCATCTTCTTACCCTCTATCTTTCCGGGTCCTCATTCAGGTTATCTCAAGGTATTCTCGTGGACATTATAGAACCAAAACGCGGGGTGAGCGCAAATGCGTGGCCTCTCTTTGTGAAACCACTCAAGCAGATGAGCTCTCTAACAGGGCTACGGCCCTGTCCCCACCATCGTCTGCCCCGCGGCTATCCACGCGATACGGGCGAGAATGATGCTTCCGAAGGCCAATCAGCCGAAGATCTGCGTCGGCACGCGGCCCCATTCGGCGGGGTCGGTCACGATGTCGCCGCCCTCGCCCTCGTAGGAGAAGAAGAGGAGTTCGGTTTCGGTCTTTTTGCCTTTTTTCTCGAGACGCCGCACGGTGATGGTCGGCACGTGGACGCCGAGTTCGAAGTTCTTGGCGTGGCTCACCGATATGCTCGCGCCGAACTTGGCGGCGCAGCTTTCGAGTTGTTCCCTCGTCGTCTTCACCCGGCCGTCCGCGAGGATTTCCCCGCCGAAATTCTCCGTGAGGTCGACCACAAAAATTTCTGGCTCCAGCATGATGGCGCATTCTCCCTTGAAACGTGAAACGAAACTTTGAAATACCCCCTCGGGGTCCATGAAAGCGCGGAGTCTAGCAGAAAGGGGGTGAGGTGAGAAAGAGGGCGGGGGTTCGCCCGATGGAAAACCCGTTATATCGCTATTCGGGAATGAAACGTCTGGGTCGTTTCCTCTGCAACCGCTTGATTTCTCCGTTTCCGCAAGGACAGGTCGCGACCTGTCCCTACCAAAAGCTCAAATTACCGCCTTGCCGGAATCAATGGGCCGTACCCTGTCCGCGATGAAGTCCAGGGCCGTCAACACTTTTTGCTCGACCTTGGGGCCGTAGAAAGGCGCGCGCGTGCGAAAAGCGGCTGGAGAATTCGTCCGCGGCTTCCTCCCGCCCCCTCCCCCTACCAGTCCCAGAACAGCGTATACGCCCTTCCCGTGACGGGCTGGGTTTCGCGCCACTCCAGGCGGGTCTGGCCGGTTTCGTTCAGAAGGCGGGGATAGACGCGGCGCTTGTTGAAGCTGTTCGACGCCCCCTGGGACTCCTCGCGCCGCGCGCCCACGAGCTTCCGGCCGGGGGGGATGAGCACTTCGAGGTGAAACTCGTCGGTGGGATACTGGACGACGAGGGTGACCCACTCGTTTCGCGTCGTGAACGCATCGTGCAGGACGATCTCGTGGCGAAGCTCGAAGAGCGCGCCCGCGCGGATCGGCTCGTCCAGTACGAGGCTCGCGGAATAATCCGTTCCCGCCTGTTCCTCGATCCGGTACTCCAGGGGCGTCCAGGGGGGGTCGGCCTCTTCGTTTTCCAGGAGCCGGCAGGAATAGGCCACCTCCCGCTCGCCGCTGCCCGTGTGGTAGCGCGTCTTCACCAGGGACAGCTCCCGCCGGGCCAGGCAGCGCCGGACGCCCTCCATGCGCGCGACGCGCCCCTCGGCGTCTTCTATCGTGTAGGTGCGGGCGTGGCGCAGGACGCGGTAGTCGTACTCCTCATGCTCCCCGTTCTCCCGCCCGGGAGCGCCGGCGGCGAGAGCCTCTTCGAGGTGGCGGACGCGCGCTTCGAGCGCACCGAGCCCCTCGGCGAGTTCCTCCTGGCGCTTTCGTATCGAAGAAATGCCGCTGGAGAGTTCCCTGATGAGGTCTGCCGTTTCCGGACTTTCATCCGCCATGTCGGTGCATCCACCGTGGTGCATCGTGTCGCGCATCAACCCGCAATCGCCGTGTCTCCCTAGGGGAGAGGTATACCAACATACCGGGCGCGCGGGCAAGGGGCGTCCCGGCCATCCCGCTTTTCCACCCGGCGCACCTGAACAATTCGGTAAATGATAAAACACGACGCGATTTTCGGAGAATCGGAGGTTACGAGGGTTGCCGTCAAATCCGCTGGATGGCCGTCTGAAACCTAGCGACCCTCCCATCCGTCTCTTTTCCATTCACCTTGACTGTCAGTGCCATCCGGCATTCGAAGTGCTGTACATAGCTGTGCGGAACAGCTTTGTGTAAAATTGGCACTTACACGGGAGCAGGTTTTATTCAGAGCTACGGAAGTGTGGTCGTGAGTGCCGAAGATTCTGATATCTGAGCGCAGTATCAATCAGAAGTGAACAGGAGTGATTGTGCCGAAAACTGATGCGCCATACCCGGTTGTTGATTTGTTTGCAGGACCTGGGGGTCTGGGGGAGGGTTTCGCATCATTGGATAACGGAAAGGGAGAAGCGCGCTTCGAAAATGCCGTTTCAATCGAGAAAGATAATTTCTCATTCAACACTCTCAAGTTGCGGCATTTTCTAAGAACATTTCCACATGGAGAGTTCCCTGAGGAGTATTACAAGTATCTTAAATCCGAAATATCTCTGGATGATCTTTACGAAAATTACCCGTGTAATAAAACCTCTGCTGAAAACTCTACGCTCCAGATTGCGCTCGATCCTGAAAATCATGAACACGTCCGCAAAATTATAAATGAGAGACTGAAAGACAGAAAAAAATGGGTTCTTGTCGGCGGACCGCCCTGTCAGGCTTATTCGCTTGCGGGTCGTTCCCGGATGATGGGCGATCCGGACTTCGAGAATGATATCCGACATTTTTTATACAAGGAATATTTACAGATCATAATCGACCATTCTCCACCCGTTTTTGTTATGGAGAATGTCAAGGGCCTGCTGTCAGCTAAAGTGGACGAAAAGCATGTAATTGATAGAATATTACAAGACCTCAAAAAGCCGAAAGAGGCTCTGGGGGAGGGAACAAACGACCTGGCCTATAAGCTGTATTCTCTCTCTGAGGATGATACCCCGGGTTCGGAAGTTGATCCGCGTCTCTTTCTGGTACGTTCTGAAGAATACGGAGTGCCTCAGGCCCGTCACAGAATATTCATTCTCGGAGTACGAGAAGATATCGGCATCAAACCTAAGACACTAATTCCTCACAAACCGCCAACGCTGAAACAGATCATCGACAACCTCCCGCATATCAGAAGCGGCCTTTCTAAAGGGGGCGATAGCCTGTCTGCGTGGCGGAATGCAATTAAAGAACTAGACCCGGTGGCTATTCAAGCCGAACTGAACGGCCACAAATGTACGGGTGATCTGATTAACAAAATCAATTCGGTGCTGGTTGATGAATCACGCGAACTGGAAAGAAGATCAAGCAAATATCCTTCGCGCCCTCGGTCAAAGCATGACGTTTTCGATGTCATCTACGATAGTACCCTTGATGTTTTAATCGGGCACGAAACACGCGGACATATGCCATCAGATCTTCGCAGATACGCCTTCGCTTCTTCTTTTGCAGATGTAACGGGTCGAAGTCCGAAACTCGCAGATTTTCCGAAGAGTCTCATGCCAGACCACAAGAACGTCGATTTAGGGTGTGAAGGAAAGATGTTTTCTGACCGTTTTCGCGTGCAGTTGTCGGGTAAACCCGCAACTACCGTTACATCACACATTTCCAAAGACGGACACTATTTCATTCATTATGATCCCGCGCAGTGCCGCAGCCTGACTGTCCGGGAAGCGGCGCGAATCCAGACATTCCCGGATAATTACAAATTCGAAGGGCCGCGTACCGCTCAGTACCACCAGATAGGCAACGCTGTTCCTCCCTACCTGTCCAGGCAGATTGCGGCTGTCATCGCTGAAGTGCTTGATAGAGCAGGTGAGGTCGGGTGATGGTTGATCGCATCACTAAAGAGCATCGAAGCTGGAATATGTCGAGGATTAAAGGTTCAGATACCAAACCTGAGAAAATGCTCCGTTCCGCGCTTCACCGGGCCGGATTCCGTTTTCGTCTTCACGATAAGCACCTGCCAGGAAAACCTGATCTGGTTTTGAAGAAGTTTAAAGCGGTTATTTTTGTTCACGGTTGTTTCTGGCACCGGCACAAAGATTGTGATAAAGCATACACGCCCAAGTCCAATGTGGATTTCTGGAAGGAAAAATTCAGAAGGAATATCGAAAGAGATAAGCAAAAATCAAAAGAATTGTCAGAAAACGGGTGGGAGGTCTTCACTGTTTGGGAGTGCGAGATTGAAAGTGACTTGTCATCAGTCGTCGCAAATATCGAGGCATGCCTGAGGAGTAAGACCATAATATGAAAACTTCACTTTTTCATATGGACTAATGCTGAACAATACTTGAATAAAGCTCAATTTCGCGAATTATCCCCCTGTATAGTTTATTCCCTTCCCTTTCCAAAGTGGTTGCAGAGGATATGTTATGCCTAGTCCCGAAGTTGAAAAACTTGTAAACGATATCATGAATGCCTTGCGGGTAGTCAAAGACAATGATCTTGACGAAGCTGTAAGCCTTGTAAGGAATGATCTCGAAAAATTAATGGAAGGCCTCTCTGTGAAACTTGCAGATAAACTGGAAGAAGCTCGTGAGGAGGTTACTAGGCAACTCGGGGACATTGAAATTCTTCATCACCATTCAGTGCTTAGGAAAAAGCCAAAATGGTATTTCGGACCAAGGCCGAGTGACCTGCATTGGCCAGCTGTAAGACAATATATGGTTGGCTCTAAGGACTGGCATATTGATGATGTTGCTGCGATCGACGAGGCTTCAAACGAAATTGTTTCGCTGCTGGAAAACCCGGTAAAGGCGCAGTTCTCGTGTCGTGGGCTCGTGGTTGGCCATGTCCAGTCGGGAAAGACAGCGAACATGACCGCCGTTATCGCAAAAGCTCTCGACGCCGGCTATAACACCATCATTGTTCTCGCTGGCCTGACGAACAAACTCCGCTACCAGACGCAAATGCGGCTGTTCGATGACCTTGTCCAGCGTAATCTTCTCCATTGGCAGGTTCTGACCCCTAACGAAATAGACCGTGATTTCCGGGCTCCACCGCAAGGTGGTTTCCTGGCTCATTCCGATAAGGCACAACTCGCTGTTATCAAAAAAAACGTGTCACCGCTTGGGCAGTTACGAGACGCAGTCGAAAGAACGCTTAATGTGGCATTGAACCGTTTGCGAATTCTGGTTATTGACGATGAGTGCGACCACGCAAGTGTAAATGCAGCACGTGGTGAACTCGACATGACTGCCATCAATCAGAGAATTCGTCAACTCTTGGCGAAGCTCCCTGCCGTAGCCTATGTCGGTTATACGGCGACTCCTTTCGCGAACGTCCTGATCGATCCCTATACTGACGAGAATCTGCAGCTCGACGATCTATACCCTCGGAATTTCATAACGGCGCTGCCTACACCGGAGCGCTATTTTGGTACAGAGAGACTCTTTGGTCGACCGCCAGTCGATCCCGAGAATATTCAGCCGGATGAAGAAGGCCTAGACATGATCCGGATTGTGCCGGAAAAGGACGAATGTCTACTCCAGCCGGCAAGCCAACGTGAAAGAGACAACTTCCATCCAGAAATGCCGAACAGTCTTGAGGAAGCCCTGCTTTATTTTCTTGCCTGCTGCGCTGCCCGCAGGGCACGTGGCGATGGGGACAAGCACATGACGATGCTTGTACATACTTCCGCCTATGTTGTCATGCACGAACGTCTCTCATCACTCATAGAGGGTTGGTATGAGGTGAATCGTGCTTGCCTCAGAGACCGTCAGTCAGAGATCGGTCAACGGATGGCGAACATTTGGTTAGCAGAACAGGGACGTCTTCCGGCAGACATCACCGAAGCCCAACCAGTTTCATTGGAGGAAATCTTTGCCCATCTCCCTGGTGTGCTTGATGCGATAGAATTTCCCGTTGAGAACGGGGCCAGCACTGATCGAATCGACTACAACGGTCCACCACGAACGTACATCGTCGTTGGAGGCTCGATTCTTGCGCGCGGGTTAACACTGGAAAGTCTCATGGTCAGTTACTTCCTCCGTTCGGCCAATCAATACGACACTCTGTTACAGATGGGGAGGTGGTTCGGTTATCGCAAATTTTACGAGGACTTGCCTCGCATCTGGATGACTGAAGATCTAAAGCTCAGGTTCCGGGCGCTCGCTGCCGTGGAGCAGGAAATCCGCGACGAAATCGAACAATACCGGCTTCAGGATTTGACTCCGATGGAAATCGCCGTACGCATCCGTGCGATTCCGGGTATGGCAATCACTGGAGCCAACAAGATGCGTGCTGCTCGTCAGTGCGCGGTCAGTTTCTGGGGGTCTCACAGGCAGACCTTCAGGTTTGAGCATCTTAACGCGGGCGTACTTCGTCGCAATTGGGATGCTGCGGCAGAACTTGTCAGCAGGGCCGATACTCTCGGACTAAGGGATACAACGTGGGGCAAAAAGCTGTGGCGAGGTGTCCCTAAATCTTCTATAATTCGGTTTTTGAAAACATATGAGACCCATCCTACACACGCTGACCTTAGACCCGAAATTCTTTTAACTTTCTTGGAAAAATCTGATTCCCGCCTTGACAAATGGAATGTCGGGATTGTCGAAGCCAAGAGTGGGGACCAATCAGAAAAACCATTAGGGATGGCTGGTCGAGTACACCTCGTAACACGTGCTCGATTGGAGGCCAGTCAGGAAATTGCTGACATCAAAGCACTGATGTCGAGAGGTGACATAAGGTTCGACTGGGATGAAGAAGTGTCAGCCAGCCTTGGTTGGGAGGCAATGAAGGAGACTCGTCTGCAGGCAATCGGGCAGATGCCACTATTATTGCTATACGCGATCGATAAAACGTCGGCTCCGAAACGATCACCGAAACCCGGAAGGCCTCAGTTCCGTGTGCCATTGGATGCGCAGGCGGATGTACTCGGATATGGAATTGTTTTTCCTGGGTCGGTGACTGAAGGGGGCGACTACATATCAGTCGATTTGAATCCACTATCTGCCGACGAGTTGGATGAGATTGCAGCAGAAGAGGAAGCTCAGGCGGAGGCTGCGGGTGTCATCTAAGTCTGATGAGAAAAAAGCACTAGATGGCTGGACGCTTCTTCGTGCGGGTGGTCGTGAAGCGGCGGGTCTCGAAATACCCACGATCCCTACAGAAGTCTTTACAACATCAGGACCCGTACGTTTTGCGTTAGGTGAGAACGGCGAAGCACGTGTTTTGCTTCCCCTGACGAAACGTGAGACGCTTCGGGGTTTGATTGGAGCTCCCGCGTTACATATAACTGTCTCAACCTTTACATCTGCAGGGGAACATTTGCGCTTCCTGGATCTAACATGCCTCTCAGGAGATCTCAAGGCTGTGTTTGCAGAAGTTACGGATGAGATTTTGGTAAGAATCGCATCTGGTGAGAGTTGTGTTGATGCAGCGCGTTCTACAATCGAAGACTTCCGTGCCTTGCTTGTTCGATCATCATCCCCCGATATTCCGATATCGACAATTGGCGGACTTGTCGGTGAGCTGATAGTCCTCGACAGGTTGCTTGACCGATCATCTCGCGCATGGCGTTGCTGGCGTGGCCCCATTGGTGATCGTCACGACTTCCGGGGCGGAGACTCATCACTTGAGGTTAAGACTTCACTTCGGGCGGGAGAAACGTCAATTACCGTCAGCACTTTCGAACAAATGGAGGTGCCAGCGGGAGGCAATCTGCATCTGATGCACTTCTTGCTCGAGCCGGTTATAGCAGGGATGTTCAGCGTATCAGCATTGGGTCATAGTGTCTTAGCCAAGGCGGATGACCCCGAAAGAGTGAAGGAACTGATTTCCGCTGTCGGTTGCCATGATGTAGATGCTGAGACATGGAATAGCCATTCTTTTCGACTGGAGACCGAGGAACTGTACGAGGTTACCGGAAGGTTTCCCCGACTTGTGCCTTCGATACTTCCAGGCGCGGTTTCTCCCAAGGGAGTGTCGGAAGTGTCCTACAAGATCGACCTTTCTGTGGCAACGGAATATGCCAGGGGAACATCAGGGTTTACTGAGATCGAGGAGGCCTTTATAGAATGTCTCTGATTTCAGCCAGTTTGTACTCTGAACCTTACGGAATCACAGGAAATATCGGCGAAAATTCTCGCCGCCTGCTCGGTAATCCCTCTCTTGATCCATTGCAGACAGTCATTCGTGAGGCTGTGCAGAATGTGGCAGACTCAGCGAAACTCGGTATCGGACCTGAGATCGTTATTCGCGTAAGAAGGCTTACGGCTGAGCAACTCGAGGTCCTGCGCCAGCATATGCTTGTCAGATTGCCTGGCGAACCCACTTCATGTGCCCGGCTGACTGAATTCCTTGACCGCAATGAAGCGGTGGTGATGGAGATATGTGATTTCGGGACATCCGGCTTAGGTGGGCCCACGCGGGCTGACCGCATCCCGATCGGGACAGAGAATACGGATTTCATAGATTTCCTTCGTAACATTGGTACACCAAGAGATACTGAACAAGGCGGCGGTACATACGGATTCGGTAAAGCTGCCCTATATCGGGTAAGTCGATGCAGTACGATACTGGTCGATTCTCTCGTCGCCGGGGATGCCGAACGTCGACTTATTGGTTGCCATATTGGAAATTCTTACGAGGAACCGGAGAATGGAATGCACCGCCGGTACACCGGACGTCACTGGTGGGGCAAACTCGATTCCGAGGATTCTATCGTTGATCCAGTAGTAGGAGAAGAGGCAGAACAATTGGCCTCGGCACTTGGATTCCTGTCAAGGGGCGACGGCCGTACAGGTACGTCTATCATGATTCTCGATTTTGAAAACGAAGGAGAGGAACTCGAGACAGTCGGTCACCGAATCGCAGAATCGCTTCTTTGGAATTTCTGGCCGCGTATGATGCGGGATACTCCAGCGGATCGCCGATTCAGCTGTGCAGTTGAAGTGAATGGAGTATCTATTAATATCCCCAGTCCAGAAGAATTCTCTCCACTGCATCTTTTCGTCAAGGCTATGCGCGCGGCGAGGGAGGGTTCGGGCGATGATGTCCACAGGATCTCCTCGCGAAGACCTATCAAAGACTTGGGCATTCTTGCGATGGAAAAAGGGCTTCGGACTCCGAGGCGTCCACTCGTCGACGAGGATAGTATTTTTCCTCCGGTTTCAAAACACATTGCGCTGATGCGTCCTGTTGAGCTGGTAGTTAAGTATCTTGAAGGCGAAGCTTTGCCGGATGAGCGTATCGAGTGGGGTGGTGTTTTTATCGCAAGCAGCGAACACGAAGTGGAGCGGGCTTTTGCAAACTCCGAACCTCCGGCGCACGATGACTGGATTCCCGATAACTTACCTAAAAGTCCGGCTAAAACCTTCGTTAACGTGGCTCTCAGGAGACTTAAGGCGCATGCGTTCGATATGGGGAATCTTACGAATGGTCAACCATCAACCTCCTCGTCCGGACCGCCACTCGCAAGGGTTGCAGGAAAGCTTGGTATGGTGCTCGAAAGTGTGGGCGGCGATGGCGCCGGAAGAAATGGTGGTGGAGGCGGAGGAGGAACTCGGCTGGCTCGGGCACGCGCATCGAGACCGGTTTTCGAGCGGCTTGAGCATGATGGAGACAGCACCATTGCAGTCTTTTCGTCTGAGGTCCGTCAGGATGCCCGGCGGAGCGGAAGAGTACTGACCGCGAAGGCTGCTGTCGCAATCGAAGGTACTGCAGCCGTCAAAATTGAGAAGCTGATTGCACAACCGTCCATAGCTGCAATTCGGGCTATTGATGGAGGTTCCAGGAGTGTTTCCGATCGTCTCTGTCTTGATGGGGCTGAAGGGCGCTACGAGATCTTTGTGCGGATGCCGCCAGATTGTGCAGTAACGGTTGACGCAGAAGTATTGCCAGTGAGGGACGGATGAACAGCCGTATCGCATTCCCTTTCCTGACATTGAGTGAGTCGGCGGTTAAAGCATCTCCTTGGTCCGTGGCACTCAATAGAGATGATTGGTTTCCAGCGGGAGATTTCTTGGCGGATTGGGATAGTTCGTCGACAATCCGCCTGCGGAGAGAATTTCAGCTTGATCCTGATATCGCTACCTTAGATTTAGGGATCAGTAAAGACGATCTTCAACTTTCATTGGGAGTCCGTATCGGAACCGGTCCGGGAAGATTGCCGAGACTTATTGTTTACCATGACCACAGTGAAATCGTCCCTGAAGAGTGGCGGTTTACATTCGAGTTAGAGGTGCTTGGAAGCGGACTTTCATCGGTTCTTGATATTACAACAGAGTTCACTCTCTCAGCGCAGGTTTCCGTGTGCGATGCACTCTCCCCTAAGCGGGTTGGCGACAGGTTGTGGCAGGACAGACATCGGATCAGGCTTGAGGGTGAAGAACCACGTTTCCCCATTGAGATTGCCGACCTCCGCTCGCTCCTCGGCGACGGCACGGCGGAGTCCGCCCCATGGTATCTCCACTGGTCGCCAAGGGACTGGACACGGGACTTTCATGGAGCGATCCGCCTGTTTCTGAATCGTGAGCGACCTGAGTTTGTCGAACGCATAGAGGCACAGGATGCAGCAATCTTACAGACACTTATGGCGGATATCATGGGTCAGGTCTGCGAGCGTTTAGTGAATGAGCAGGAGGCACATGAGTTGATCGAGGGGCTTGAGCCAGGCTCACTTGGCGCACAGGCTGTGAGTTGGCTGAATCACGCATGGCCGGATTGTGATCTTGGCTTCATCCGCTCGGTTCTCGAGAACAAACCAGGCACATTCCGTGCTGCCTTTCTAGCAGTGGCCGAAATTCGGCAGGATTAAAATGGTCACGCTACTGCCACGACTGACAGCACTTGCTGCTGAGCGCATGCTGGACGATTTCCTTCATCATGGTGTGAGCGCTTGGCGGGGTTTCGATCCGGTGAACCTTCCCGATGAGGTGCGATTTGCAGCGACCGGAGGCTCTCAAGTTCACCCTGTTACGCTCCGGGATTTGCGGAGCAGAGTTGTCAAAATTGCCAAGGACTGTGGCTTCGGAAATGATGACGAAAAAAAGGACCTTGCACTTTTTGACTCGGAAGTTTCTGTATGGCTTGCCGAGAATCCGATCCTAGCCAGCGGAGAGTCTCTACGAGACGATACGTGGACTTTCATTGGTGTTGCGATGGCACCAGATATTGTGTTTTGGCGTTTCGGAACTTCACGCGAACGCTATCTAGGCGGTATACGGAATACATTCCAGCGACTCTGGATGCGCGGACGGGTTCTTGATCGCGGTCCAGGTTCAGACGGACGCTGGGATTTACTCTACGAATTGACTGAGGATGCTCTCGTCCAGATTACCGAGCGACCCAGTATCGGGGGTGACCCGATTCTCGCCCGGGCAATCGCCGAGGCATGGGTTCGTGCAGCGATGCATCATGGCAAAGGTCGGATGGAACCGATCATGCGGCACGCAGTACTCCGCATCAGAATCCAGAATGAGATCAGGAGTATGTCCAGCCTCTCACAGGCTGAGCTTGCAAAAATGCTCGACGCCTTCTTTGACATTGCAGAGGAAACAATAACAGCGTCACTTCAGGTGTAGGCTTGCCGTCAGAGATATTGGAAAGACGACGAATTCGACTCGCCGATAATGTTCTATATCCGCTGAAAACACTCAAAGGGGGGCGTCCAGGGGGGGTCGGCCTCTTCGTTTTCCAGGAGCCGGCAGGAATAGGCCACCTCCCGCTCGCCGCTGCCCGTGTGGTAGCGCGTCTTCACCAGGGACAGCTCCCGCCGGGCCAGGCAGCGCCGGACGCCCTCCATGCGCGCGACGCGCCCCTCGGCGTCTTCTATCGTGTAGGTGCGGGCGTGGCGCAGGACGCGGTAGTCGTACTCCTCATGCTCCCCGTTCTCCCGCCCGGGAGCGCCGGCGGCGAGAGCCTCTTCGAGGTGGCGGACGCGCGCTTCGAGCGCACCGAGCCCCTCGGCGAGTTCCTCCTGGCGCTTTCGTATCGAAGAAATGCCGCTGGAGAGTTCCCTGATGAGGTCTGCCGTTTCCGGACTTTCATCCGCCATGTCGGTGCATCCACCGTGGTGCATCGTGTCGCGCATCAACCCGCAATCGCCGTGTCTCCCTAGGGGAGAGGTATACCAACATACCGGGCGCGCGGGCAAGGGGCGTCCCGGCCATCCCGCTTTTCCACCCGGCGCGCCTGAACAATTCGGTAAATTTCGATAAATTCACGGGGTTTTTCCGTAAATTTCCGGAAATTTTCGAGGGGAAATGCGGGCAAATGCGGGGAATCCCGGAGGCGCAAATCCTCCGCCCGGGAAACATCGCGAGGATACCACGGCCCGGGAGGCGCGCGCGCAGCGGCAAATGCGCGCAATTGCGGGGAGGTGCGGAGGGTTAGTGGGCGAAAAACATGCGTCCGCTCCTCTCCCGTCAGGGCGGGGGGGCCGTGCTCGCGCGCGACTCAGGAGGGTGTAAGTCCCGTTCTTTCAGCGACTTGCCGGGGGTCGGCCAACTGCCCGCACGCCGCGAGGATGTCGCTTCCCTTGGCGGTGCGCGTGGTGGCCACCACGCCCGCCGACAGGAGGATGCGGCGGAACGCCTCGATGCG
>WTGD01000249.1 GCA_011523725.1 Nitrospinota bacterium | reverse complement strand
GAATGTAACCGCGGGCATGATCTTCGCCGGCATGGCGCTATTCATTATCGCAACTGCTACATTCGAAAGTTCTCTCATCTTCTACAACTCTTTTTTGCCTGACGTCTCAACCCCAAAAACCATTGGGAAAGTTAGCGGATGGGGCTGGGGCCTAGGATATCTGGGCGGGCTACTTTGTCTTTTTTTGGTCAAACCTTTGCTGGCCGGAGGCTTCTCAACGGACAATCTTCCCTTGTTCCGAATGAGTTTCGTTGCGGTCGCCATGTTTTACGGCCTGTTCACGCTTCCGGTTATTTTTTGGCTTCGCGAGAACAAAACCAAATCCACGATATCAAACGGATATGGTGCTTTCGCCGAACTATGGAATACCCTCAAGGATACGAGAAAAACTCCGGGCGCACTTAGATTTTTAGTCGCCTTTTTCCTCTACAACGACGGGATTGTCACCGTTATCTCTTTCAGTTCGATCTATGCGGTTTCTACGCTGAAATTCAGCATGGGTGAAGTGTTAGGCTTGTTTATCATGGTTCAAGTCTCGGCCGGAGTCGGCGCGTTTGCTCTCGGGTATCTGGTGGATGCCTGGGGGCCACGGAAGACGATTCTGCTGACACTGGTGAATTGGTGTGTGGTCGTCATCGTGGCTTATTTCACTGACACGAAATACGTCTTCTTGGGTGTCTCGCTGCTGGCGGGTCTATCCCTCGGGTCCAGTCAATCGGCAAGCCGGGCTCTGATGGCCAGCTATATCCCTGAAGAAAAATCCGCACAATCATTTTCGTTTTATGGCATATGCGGCAAAATGAGCTCGGTTCTCGGGCCACTTGTTTTTGGGGGCGTTTCCGCACTCACCGGAGAGCAGAGGTCTGCGATATTGTCCGTTCTCGTCTTTTTTGTGGCAGGAGGCGTATTGTTGTGGCTAACGCCGGAACCCAGGAAATCGGCTCGGCAAAACCGGAACGTATGATGCGCTCACTCTCGATTGCTAAAAGCGTGATGTTGATCGTCTCGTCTCATTGGTCAAATTTCCGGAGTTGATTTGGATTTTCGCGAACAAGTCTATCAAAGACTGATGTTTCATCTTGGTGAAGTCGACGTTTCCAGAGAAACGGTCGATGCCTTCGCGTCGGACATCGTCCACATTCTTGAACGTATTACGCAAGACAGAATATACGAGGCGAGTTTGCGCCAAGTTCTTCAGAGGTACGCTGACGAATGGGCGGAGCAATCTTCTCGAAGAATACTGGACGCCCAAAACGACGAAGCCACAGAAATCGTTTACGAAATGATAGACCGACAGGCCAGAAACCGCGCCATTCGCGCTCTCAGGAAAGTACTGCTCGAAACATTGCAAGGCCAGAAAAAACCCTTGGACGATCTGGATTTTTTTGACGAGATCGAATGACTTTTAATACAGAGGTTCACGATGCCAGAAAAAACTTTAGCGGAACAAATCGCAGAACGCAGAGGACGCAGATACCCGGCCCATGAATTCATCGCCGAAAAGTTTCCCGACTACATGGAAGCGCTCTTACATCTTGACGAAATCATTCGTGCGAAAGAGAGAAGATTCAATGAAACAATGCACGAACTCTTTCATATCCTGGCCCTCGCCGTAGAGGGTTCGAACCCGCATAACCAGCCACACCTCAAGCAACACCTGAAAAAAGGCCTCAAATTGGGTTTGCATCCCGAGGAAATCGCGGAGGCGCTCATGGTCTGCGTGAATCCGGCGGGTTCCAAGGTGCTCACTTATGGTGTCACATGCATGCTCGAAGCGATGGATGAACTCAAAGCCGAGGGCTGGACCTGCCCCGACTGAACAAAGAGTCTCCAGAACCTAGTGTTGGTGATGCTCACGCTTCCGCTCGAATCGCCTCCTCGCGCAGAGGAGAATATATGCCGATATACGTGATGGGGGTGGGAGCATCCAGTTGATGGGGAACCCCCTTGGGTATGTGGACTACCTGGCCCGCTTTGACCTTGCGAGTTTGGCCTGCGACAGTAAAAGTAGCTTCGCCTTTCATAAGATAAATCAGTTGCTCCACATCATGACTATGGTTCTGCTCCGTACCTCCCTCTCTTTCAATATACAACATCATCACCTGCTCACCGACGACAAGTCTGCGCTCTCTGCCCGGCATCTTTTGCGACTCAATTGCTTCAAGATCGTAGAAATACTGCATCCGTTTACCCCCCTTGGCTTTCGTTTGGAATTGATGCTCCGATTGTTCACTTATCAAGCCTCGATCGCAAGGTCACCACAAGACCTACCTTGCAATCGCATACCCATCATCCCTAGAATCCTCCCCTACTGTTTCGACCAATGTAGGATTTGATAGAGGATTAAATTCTTGATGAATGCCGACATTCGAGTTCGCTTTGCTCCATCCAACAC
>WTGD01000020.1 GCA_011523725.1 Nitrospinota bacterium | reverse complement strand
GCTCGGTATGGAGGAGGGCGCTACACCCTCCGGGATCATAAAAAATACGGCTGGCTCACCGCCGAGGAGGTGATTGTGAAATCATCGAACATCGGCGCTTTCAAGATGGCGAGCGATATCGGCAAGCACCAGCTCCACTTCATGGCGAATCGCTTCGGTTTCGGCCGAAAGACGGGGGTTCGCTTTCCCGGAGAAGCCCGGGGCGTGCTCCGCGCGCCGGGGAAATGGTCGAAAACCTCGCTGGCGTCGGTAGCCATCGGCCAGGAGGTGGCCGCCACACCGCTTCAGATGGTGATGGCCGTGGCCGCGGTGGCGAACGGCGGTCGGATGCCCAGGCCCGTTCTGCACGATTCCATCGAACGAAACGGAAAGGAGACGCTCCCGGCCCAAAGGCAGGAGTTCAGGCGCGTCCTCTCCCGCCGCGTGGCGGAGCGTCTCGGCGTTTTGATGCGGAAGGTCGTGGCCGAGGGCACGGGGAGGAAGGCCGAGGTTCCGGGTTACGGCGCCGCGGGGAAAACGGGTACGGCGCAGAAGACTCTCCCGGGGCAGAGGGGGTACAGCCGCTCGAAATTCATCATGTCGTTCGTGGGCTTCGCCCCCTACGAGAGCCCCCGGTTCGCCCTTATCGTCATCTTCGATGAGGGCAAGGCGCCCGGAGGCGCGTGGGGGGGAACGGTTGCGGCGCCGGTTTGGCGGCGAATCGCCTGGCAGGCGCTGCGCTATATGCGCGTGCCTCCGAAGGGAGTCAGGGTCCTGCAGGTGGCGGATTCGCGCCCCCCGGTCCGCGTTCGCGCGAGCCTGGAGAACGGGAGTCGAACGATGGGCGAGAAGATTCTGGACGCCGCAAGGCAGGTGCGTCGATACCTGCATGGTGATCGAACGCAGGCGGCTTCATGGAATGCAGTGCGTTGAACGGAGCAGTGATTGTGAGTGAAAAGAGCGCCTCATTCGGGGAATTGATACGGGCCTTGCCGGGGGAGAAGGCCGCCGGAGATTTTTCCGTGCAAATCACCGGCGTGGCCTACGATTCGCGCCTCGTCCAGCCGGGCGACGTCTTCGTCGCGGTCGCCGGTTTCCAGGCGGATGGGCACGATTTCGCCGAAGGCGCGCTCGCCAGGGGCGCCGCCGCCCTCGTGGTGGAGAGAAAAATAGAGGGGGTCTCCCCCGAAGCGCCCCAGTTCGTCGCGCCCTCCTGCCGCGAGGCCTTGTCCCGCATCGGCGATGCGTTCTATGGGCATCCCTCGGGAGAGCTGGCGCTCATCGGCGTCACGGGCACGAACGGAAAGACGACCACGGCGTTTCTCATCGACGCGATTCTCCGCGCTTCGGGCAGGCGAACCGGCTTGATGGGGACGATTCATTACCGCGTGGGCGATGCGGTGTTCGAGGAGCCGCGGACGACCCCGGAAGGCCCCGACCTTCAGCGGTATCTGCGCCGCATGGCGGACGCCGGCGCTTCCCATGCCGTGATGGAAGTATCGAGCCACGGACTTGCCCTGGACAGATTGTCCGGCTGTGAGTTCCAGGCGGCGGTATTCACGAATCTCACACAGGACCATCTCGATTTTCATGGCGACATGGAATCGTACTTTCAGGCGAAATCCAGGCTGTTCAAGGAGTTTTCGCCCGCAAACGCCATCGTCAACGCCGATGACGCCTACGGGAGGAGAATCGCTGCGGAGGCGAGGGGGGAAGTCTGGACATACGCCCTGGATGCCGGGGCGGACCTCGGCGTGGAGAATCTTTCGAGTTCCTCTGCAGGCATGGGTTTCCGGATGCTCACGCCCGCCGGAAGCGTGGATGTCGAAACGGCGCTCATCGGCCGCCACAACCTGAGCAACATCCTGGCCGCATCGGCGGCGTGTCTCTCGCAGGGTTTGACGCCCGAAGAAGTGGCGGCGGGGGTCGCATCTCTGGAAAACATACCCGGGCGCTTTGAAAAGGTCGACATGGGCCAGCCCTTCCTGGTGGTGGTGGATTACGCGCACACCGAGGACGCCCTCGCCCGCGTGCTGGAGTTCGCCCGGCCCATTACGGAAAAGAGGATTCTCACCCTCATGGGATGCGGGGGCGACAGGGACAGAAAAAAGCGTCCCCTCATGGCCGCCGCCGCCCTGCAGGCAAGCGACTACGTGGTGATGACGTCCGATAATCCGCGCACCGAAGACCCCGCGGCGATCCTGAGAGAAGTCGAATTCGGCGCCGCTCTCGCGCCCGCGAGCGACGGCCGCTGGCGCAGCGTTCTGGACAGGCGCGAGGCGATTCGGGCCATCATCGCAGAGGCGCGCGAGGGAGACGCCGTGGTCATCGCGGGCAAGGGGCACGAGACGTACCAGATTCTGGGAACCGAGCGTATGCCGTTCGACGATCGTGAGGAGGCCCGCACGGCGCTGCGC
>WTGD01000137.1 GCA_011523725.1 Nitrospinota bacterium | reverse complement strand
GTGGGCGACATCATCGGGCGGGGGCGCGGGGTGGCGCTCGCCGCCGTGGTGGTCGCGACAGGGCTCACGCTCCTGCTCCTCATCCCCTGGTTCGGCGGGGGCATCCTGCCGGGCTATACCTTCGTGGTGGTGTACGGGATCGGCATCGGCGCCATGAGCGCGTGCTATTCCGCCCTGGCGGGGGATTGCTTCGGGGGCCGCACCTACGGCGTCATCATCGGCTTCATGGAGATCTGCTACGGTCTGGGAGGCGTCGTCGGCGCTCCATTCGCGGGCTTCATGTTCGATTACACGAACAGCTACGTCATTCCCTTCCTGACGATTATCTTCTCCATGTTCATCTCGATAGCCCTGGCGCTATGGCTGCACGCATACATGCAAAGACACGGCCTGGAGCCGGGGTAATATCTATTACTATTCACAAGTTTTCATCATATAAGACTTGACATATATAATAACTTAATGTATACGTCCTAAGGACGTATACATTAAGTTATATTTTTGTTTCAAAATAACTCTTTTCTTCTATTGAGATTCTTGACTTTAATATAACCGGTATGGTAAACGTCCTTAGGACGTTTACCATACCGGTTTTAATGCACTCCATGTAAAGAAAAATTGTGGGGTTATGGCGAAGTATTCTCCGGGAGCATATAGAGGAAAACCGACCCGAGCCACCAGCTACCTGGCCGGCTTGCTCGAAGAAAGTGACACGCCGGTTCTCACGCAGTTCGATTTTTTCCAAATTGTTCGCCAAATGTATCGAGAATCAGCCGACAAGAAACTATACCTGCGTCACGTTACTCCAAGCCGGGAAGACTACTTTCGCCTTAAGTCAAGCCTGAATAATCAAGGCGTAATCGGGCACGATCGGGATTATGGCGCGCGCGTCATCAGGGTGTTGGCCGTTTCGGACCTTCCGGCAGAAGGCATTGTCTGCCTCGTCGATCCAACATGCTACATTTCCCACCTCTCCGCTATGCAACGGTGGGGACTCACCGACCGCAGACCGGATGCCTTGATGCTGACTCGCCCGGACCGAAAGACGACCGCGACCCGTTTAAGGGCATATATGGCGCAAACCTTGGGTGAGGGAGAAACCAATCTTTTCCCGCTGAAGATCGTCGGTCATCCCCTTGTCGTGCGACGCCGGGCCGTCCGAATCCACGAGAGCAAAACGGCAGGGGTGTTTTTGAAGACGCGGGGGGATGGGGTTTCTCTCTCGACTATCGGACAAACTTTCCTCGACATGCTTCAAAGACCCGATCTTTGTGGCGGCATGTCTCACGTTCTCGACGTATGGGAAGAGCATGCGAAAACCTATTTTGAAGAAATCGTCGCAGCAGTCGGCGCCGCCAAAAGCGGGCTCGTTAAAAGCCGAGCCGGATACATTCTGGGAGAACGCCTCGGCCTGCATCACCCTGAAATCGAGTCTTGGAAGGTATACGCACAGCGCGGCGGTAGCCGTAAGCTCGACCCGTCTAAAAAATTTGCGCCCACCTATTCAGAGACATGGATGATCTCGCTCAATGCCTGAACCCAGTCTTAAAATTGATGTTGTGAAATGGGTCGAAAACGCAAAAGCCGATCCTGTCGCCTACCGGCAACGCCAGACTGTTGAGATAGTCCTCAACGCAATAGCGATCACAACTCCCCTAAACGCAAAGATGTTCCTAAAGGGCGGCATTCTCATGGGGCTAGCCTACGACAGCCCAAGGCAAACGACCGATATCGATATGTCGACAAACCTTATTGTCGGAAGCGAAATCGGAGACAAGGTCAAAACGCTACTGGATTCAGCTTTCCCTCGCGCGGCCGCAGCGCTGGGTTATGCCGATCTTGTTCTCAAAACCCACTCGGTAACAAAGTTGCCTAAAAAAACAATCTTTGAATCGGCGGATTTCCCTGCTCTAAAACTCAAAATCGCCTATGCGCAGCGAGGGACAAAGCAGGAAAATGCACTACGCGAAGGAAAATCACCGGGGGTTATCGACCTCGATATATCGTTCAACGAGACATTACAACAAATCCAGGTGTTGGAATTAACCGGCGGACAGGAGTTGCAAGCCTATGGCCTCGTCGATCTCATCGCCGAGAAATATCGCGCCATGCTTCAACAAGTACAACGCAGGCGTAATAGGCGACAAGATGTCTACGATCTCGATTTGTTGATCGGAAAGATCGAGGTAGATGATGCCCTCCGGGAACAAATCCTGGATGTTTTCATTGCCAAATGCCATTCACGCCAAATTGAGCCTACACGCTCATCCCTGGACAACCCTGAGATCAAATCTAGGTCACGCGCAGAGTGGCAAACGATGATTTTGGAGTTAGGCGATGTGCCGGATTTTGAGCGCTGTTTTGCCCGTGTCTCGGAATTCTACCGTAGCCTGCCCTGGAAACCGGAATGATGGGCCTCGCGCGCGGGCAGCCGCGCAGGGCAGGGAGATCCCCCTACTTCAGGTTTTCGTAATACCGCTTCACCTTGTAGCGCTCGGTGAGTTCGACAAACGCCTTTCGCATCGCTTCCTGCCTGTTGCGCTCGCCCATCTCCTTGGTGATTCTCTCCGCCACCTCCGGGAAGCCGAGTTGCTTGCTCCCCTCCTTCTTGGAGGTCTTTACGACGTGCCAGCCGTAGATGCTGCGCACCACGCCGCTGTGCGCGCCCGGCTCCAGCGAAAAGGCCGTCTGCTCGATGATCTCGGGCAGGCCCGTCCTCTTGCTGTAGCCCCGCTCCATCTCGCCCAGGCTCCCGCCGAGCGCGCGTTCGGGCGCCAGGGAATACTGCTTCGCCAGTTCGGCGAAATCCTCCCCCTTCACGACCTTCGCCAGCAAATCCTTCGCTTCTTTTTCAGAGGCCACCATGATGTGGGCCGCAGTCACCTTGCCTCCCTCGGTGTATTTGGCCTTGTTGCGCTCATACTCCGCGCGAATCTCGGACGCTTTGGGCTTCGCGCCCTCCTCGATTCTGCGAAGCGCCTCGCCGATGAGAATCTCGCGCCGCGCGCGCTCCATCTGCATCTTCACATTCTCGGTTGCGAGGAAACCGCTCTCTTTCGCATGGCGAAGCATGAGCATGCGCTGAATGAGGGCTTCCAGGAACGCCGTCTTGTTCGACAGCGCCTGCGCCTGCACGTTGTCCGGCAATTGGCTGATGAAGGCGTAAAAAGCCTTGAGCGTTATCGGCACATCCCCGACTTGCGCGACGACCGCTTCCTGGGACACCTTTGGGACGCTCTGGGACGCGGCGGAGGCGGCAGATATGAAAGCAAGAAAGATTGTGAGGGCGAGCGTTGCGGCTGCGGTGACGGGTGGGCGCGTCATGGCGTGACCTCCTGAAATATGGCAGGCAAATGAGGAAGTGGAGATCATACAACAAATCGCGCGGGGTCGCCTTCCCCCGTCAATCGTCCACCTTCTCCATCCGCTTCGGCCCAATGAGGAGGACGCATTCGCCCCGGATTTTTTTGTCTTTTAGTTTCTCGCCAAGCTCGCGCGCCGTACCCCTTAGAATCTCCTCGTGGAGTTTCGTGATCTCGCGCGCAAGCGCCAGGGGCCGCGCGGGCGCCAGATCGGCGATTTCGCTCACAAGCCTTGGTGTTCTGTGGGGCGATTCAAAAACGACGACCGTGCGTTCCTCATCTAGCAGCGTTTCAACCTTTTGAAGTCTCCTCCGGCCTTTCGGTGGAAGAAACCCCTCGAAGACGAAGCTGTCCGTGGGGAGGCCCGAGGCGGTGAGCGCGGCCAGAACGGAAGACGCCCCCGGCACGGGGACGACGGCGACGCCCGCATCTATCGCGGCGCGCACTACCCGGTAGGCGGGATCGGAAACCCCCGGCGTGCCCGCGTCCGACACCACGGCGACGCGCTCTCCCCCGAGCGCGCGCCCGGCCAGCTCGCCCGCGCGCCTCGCCTCGTTGTGCTCATGATAGCTCACGAGCGGCTTCTTGATGCCGAGGCGCGAGAGCAGCATGCCCGTGTGGCGCGTGTCCTCGCACGCGATGAGGTCGCACTCGCGTAATACCCTTAAAGCGCGCTCCGTGATGTCTTCGAGATTGCCGATCGGCGTGGCGACGAGATAGACGCCGGGGGAGAGGAGCGGCGGCGGTTTGGCCATGCGCTCAGGCCACGACGCCCGCTTCTCGCAGGTTGTTTATTTCTTCCTCGCTGGCCCCGAACTCGCGCAGCACCTGGTCTGTGTGCTCGCCCAGCAGGGGCGCGGGCGTACGAACGCCAACGCGCGTCGCGGACAGCTTGGGCGGGAAGCCCAGAACCCGGATGCGGCCCGCCGCGGGGTGCTCCATATCGACGCTCATCTCACGGGCCTTTATCTGGGGATGCGCGAAGGACTCCGCCATGTCGAGAATCGGCCCGCAGGGGATTCCGCCGGAATCCAGAAGCGCCACCCACTCGTCCCGCGTCTTTTCGATGAACACCTCTTCGAGCTCACCCGCGAGTGCGAGATAGTTCTCGCGCCTCAATCCGTCGGTGGCGTATTCCTCCCGCTCCAGCAGGTCTTCGCGCCCGATGGTCGCGCAGAAGAGCTCCCAGTTCCTCTGGTTGGCGGCGCCCAGGGCCAGATAGCCGTCCTTGCACTGAAAGGCCTGGTAGGGCGCCGTCATCTCGTGCGCGGAGCCGAGGGGCTCGGGCGGCTCGCCGGAGGGGAAGAACTGCGACGCCTGCCAGAAGGTGTAGCCCAGCCCTGCGTCGGTCAGCGCCATGTCGATGCGCTGGCCTTGGCCTGTGCGCTGTTTGTGGATGTAGGCGGAGAGGATCGAGAGCGCCGTGTACATCCCTGCGTTCAGATCGCAGATCGGTACGGGAATCTTGGCGGGCGCGCCGCCGGGTTCGCCCGTGAAGCTCATGAGGCTCGAGAGGCCCTGGGAGACGAGGTCGAACCCGCCCTTGCCCGCGAAAGGCCCCGTATCGCCGTAGCCGGAGATGGAGGCGTAGATGAGGCCCGGGTTGATTTCTTTCAGGTCCTCATAGCCCAGGCCGAGCCTGGTCATGATGCCGGGCCGTATGTTCTCCACGAACACGTCGACTTTTCGGGCGAGTTCCTTCATGAGCGCGACGCCTTCGGGCGTTTTCATGTTCACCGCCACGCTGCGCTTGTTGCGGTTCAGGTTCATGAAGCCGTGCGCCTCGCCGCCGGCGAAGTAGCGGCCCAGATGGCGCGCGCTGTCGCCGCCGTCGGGGTTTTCGATCTTGATGACGTCCGCGCCCATATCCGCCAGCAGGCACCCGCAGAACGGGCCGGCCATCACCTGGCAGACTTCCAGCACGCGAACGCCCTCGAGGGGCCCTCCCGTCTTTCGGCTCATCTGCTCTATTTTCCCCGGAATTCAGGCGCGCGCTTGTTCAGGAAAGCCTCCACACCCTCTCGGAAGTCTTCGGTGTCGAAACAGGCGAACTCGCGCGCCCTCTCTTCTTCGGTGAGAGAGGAAAGGCTCGGGTCCAGGAGCACCTTCTTGACAAATCCCTTGTGCCACTTATGAACGAGAGGCGCCAGGGAAACGATGCGCTCCGCCATCTCATACGCCGCAGCCTCCACCTCCTCATCCGGAACGACGCGCGCCAGAAAGCCCGCGTCGAGCATCTCCTGCGCCGTGAAGAGCTTGGCCGTCAGCAGCATGTCCAGCGTGCGGGCCGGGCCGATGGAATACACGAAGCGCCTGAGTTCGGAATAGCCCGCCACGAGGCCGAGTCTGGCCACCGGTATGCCGAAGCGCGAACTCTCGCCCGCGACCCGCAAATCCGTGGCGGCGGCGAGTTCCACGCCCCCGCCCACGCATGCGCCGCGAATGAGGCAGATGACGGGTTTCGAGAAGGCATCCACGGCATCGAGGCCGCGCAGGAATCCCGTTTCCGAGAAATGCCTGGCTTGAGCGGAGCTGTAGCGCTCCTGCTTGAAGCGCGATATGTCCGCCCCGGCCGAGAAGGCGCGTTCGCCCGCGCCCCGGAAGACGACCGCGCGCACCGAATCGTCCGCGTCGAGTTCGGGCATGAGGCTGCCGATTTCCACCCACATCTCATATTCGATGGCGTTCAGCCGCTCGGGCGCGTTGAAGGTAATCGTCGCCACCGCATCCTTGCGGGAGAGCAGTATTTTTCCGTCCGCGCGTTGTTCTTCGCTCACGTCAATCGCCTCGAATCAATCTCTGCAGGTCCGAACAGCCAGAGGGCGCCGGCCGGAAGGCCGCGCCCTTTTCAAGCGGGGAGAGAAAACTAATCTCCCTGCCCATCCTTGTATTCTTCGAGCCACGCCATCTGGATGGCCTCGAGCTTGCCCTCCGTCGAGGACATCGGCTCGTCCTCGAACTCCTCGAGCCCGCACACCCAATCGTGCAAGTCGGTGAATCGAACGGAGAGCGGGTCGATCTTCGGATATTTCTCATATAGAGCGATGCCGATATCCTCGGCGTCTTCCCAGCCAAATGTTTCCACCGGTTTTTCTCCTGAACCAAATTTTCTAGTGGGCGTGTTGCTCCCGGGCGGCGTCCGGGCCTTCCTGCACGAGGTTCACGTTCCAGAACGGCACCTCGATTTGGATGACCTCGTCCGTGTCCGTCTCCAGCGTCGCCTGGCAGGCCAGCCGGCTGTCGAGGTCCACGTCGCGCGCGTCGTCGAGCTGATCTTCCTCATCCTCGGTGGATTCGTTGAACGAATCCGCACCGGTGCGGATTTTCACGTGGCACGTCGAGCAGGCGCACACGCCGCCGCAGGCGTGATCCAGGTCGAAACCGTTTTCAAGCGCCACTTCGAGAATGTTCTCGCCCTCATGGATCTCTATCGTCTGTTTCTCTTCTGTGAAATAAAGTTTCGCCATTTTCTTCCCCTGCACCCCGCTCGAGTCGCCCCGCGGTTTTAGTCTTTGAGGGCTTCGCTCACCCTCTTGTTCTCCAAGGCAGATTTCAAAACGCTGTCCATCATCCGCTCTGCGAGCGGCATCGTAACTTCGTTGAGCGCGTCGACCATGTCGCGAATCGACCCTGCGTCCTCCCCCCGGCAAGCCACCTCGAGCGCGCTCACGGCTTCCTGAATCTTCGCGCGCTCTGAGGGTGTGACGGCTTCGTCTCCATAATCGTTGATCGCGCGGGCCGCCGCCATGAGGATGGTCTCCGCCTCGGTTCTGGCATCCAGAACCTGGCGGGAGCGGATGTCCTGCTCGGCGTATTCGAAAGATTCGATGAGCATGCGCTCGACCTGCTCGTCCGTCAGCCCGTAGGAGGGCTGCACCTCCACCGAGGCCGCCTTGCCGCTCTTGATATCCCGGGCCGTCACGTTCAGAATGCCGTTGGCATCGAGCAGAAACGTCACCTCCACGCGAGCGAGGCCGGCGGGCGCCGGATCGACCGCCAGGCGGAAACGCGCGAGCGAGCGGTTGTCCTTCACCAGTTCGCGCTCGCCCTGGAGCACGTGGATATCCACGCCCGTCTGGTTGTCCTTGAAGGTGGTGTAAGTCTCCCTGGCGCTCGTGGGGATGGTCGTGTTGCGCGGAATGATCCATCCCATCACGCCGCCCATGGTCTCGATGCCCAAAGACAGCGGCGTCACGTCGAGAAGCAGCATGTCCTTTCTGCCGCCCGCCAGGATGTCCGCCTGCACCGCCGCGCCCAGTGCCACCACCTCGTCGGGGTCCAGGTCCGCATGCGGGGGTTTTTGGAACAACTCCTCCACCATGCGGCGGATGAGGGGCATTCGGGTGGACCCGCCCACCAGCACGACCTCATCCACCTCGTCCGGCGTGAGGCCCGCGTCCGCAAGCGCGCGCCTGCAAGGCGCCAGCGTGCGCTGCGCGATGGGCCAGAGCAGCGCTTCCATCTCCTCCCGAGTGAGGCTCCCCTTATGAGAGAGCGGGATGCCGCCGGGATTTTCGAGGATGTATTCCGTAGATTCGCTGTCCGAGAGCGTCTTCTTGACGTTTTCGGCCACCAGAACGAGTTCGGCCAGCGCCTCGGGCGTCTCATTCAAATCCACGCCGTATTCTTTCTGGATTTCCCCCTGTATGTGGAGAGAAATTGCCTGATCGAAATCGTCTCCGCCCAGGCGGGTGTCCCCACCTGTGGAGAGCACCTCGAACACGCCGTCCTTGATCCGCAAGAGCGATATGTCGAACGTGCCGCCGCCCAGATCGTAGACCGCGACAACGCCCCGGTTCCGCTCATGAAGGCCGTAGGCGAGAGAAGCCGCCGTGGGTTCGTTGATGATGCGGAGCACTTCCAGGCCCGCGAGCTTGCCTGCGTCTTTCGTCGCCTGGCGCTGCGCGTCGTTGAAATACGCCGGCACCGTGACCACCGCCCGGAGAACGGGCCTGCCGAGCGTTTTCTCCGCGCGGGATTTCAGGCGCCTCAGCACCAGGGCGCTGACCTCGGGCGCGCTGTAGGATCGTCCCTGCGCCAGTACATGAACGACTTCCCGCTCACCTGGGTCCGCGTCGAAGGGCAGGTGGCGCAAGTCGTCTTTTACGTCTTCATAGCCCCTGCCCATGAACCGCTTGATGGAAAATATAGTGTTCCGGCTGTTGGAGACGCGCTCATCCTGCGCCTCGTCACCGGTGAGCACGCGGTCGGAGCGAAAGCTCACCACGGAGGGCACGATGCCGCGCTCGCCATCGGGCGCGAGTATCGCCGGCTCTCCCCCCGATACGGAAGCGACCAGGCTGTTCGTCGTGCCCAGGTCGATCCCGACGATCTCGCTCATTCGCTCTCCTCCAGGGCGCGCTTGAGGCTCGCGAGGGTGTTCTCGATGTAGTTTCTCTGTCCGAGAATGGAGCGCATTTTCTTGACGACTTCGGGCGGAGCGGGTTCGTTTTTTTCCACCGCCTCGTCCCAGGCGGCGCCCAGCTTATCGAGCGCCGTGTGCTGCCCGTCTCTGAGCGCCGAAAAGCACCCCATGGCCGCGTTCAGGCGTTCGCGCAAATTCTCGGCTTCTTCCTCGTTCGCGCAGCACTGAAACTCCTCTGCCGCCTCTTGTGCCTCGAATATCTCCTCGAACAACTCGGGCGGCGGCGTCCGTTCGTTCTCCTCGAGCTTTCCGCTCTCAAGCTGAACGAGATAGACGACGCGCGCAATCGGATCCTTGAGGGTCTGGTACGCCTCGTTGATGCGGGCGGTCGCATCCAGGCTCCTGATCCGCACCGCAACGGGCGCATCCATGAAAAAATCGGGATGGAGCCTGCGGTTCAGCTCGTAGAATCTCGAGCCGAGCGCAGCGGCGTCGAGCCCGCACTTGCGCTCCAGCCCCAGCAGGGCGAAATGATCGACCCCGGCGGGAATGGCTTCTATTTCACCGTCTTCATTAAAAATGGAAAAAGGCTTTTCTTTCGTCGCTTCGCTCATCTCGCGATTCCAGGCCCGCATGAACCGCCGGGCGATATGAACTCAAAAGAAAAACGCGTCGCTATCCCATGCGGCATGGGCGCGGCGCGTTTCATCCCGGTTGCGTTACGCGGAAAAACTTTCCCCGCAACCACAGGACTGGCGTGCGTTGGGGTTCTTGAACACAAACCCCTTGCCCATCAGCCCGTCTTCGAAATCCAGCGTGGTGCCCGCCAGGAAAAAGAGGCTCTTCTTGTCCACGACCACGCGGACGCCGCCTTTCTCGAACACCTCATCCGCCAGCGGGTTGATGCGTTCCTCTCCCTCGAACTGGAGGACGTAGGAAAGCCCGGAACAGCCTCCTCCCTTCACGCCGACGCGGAGAACGTGGCCCTGCGCCCCTTCTTTCTCACTGAAGCGGTTCACGTGCTCCACCGCCTTGTCGGTTATCTCGATGCTCAGTTTCTTCGCGGCAGTCTCCATATCCTATCCCTTGCAGGTGCATCGACCGCTTCTAGTGGTGGCCCTTGCGTTCGACGATCGGCATCCCGTTTTTCTCGCGAAAATCGTTCAGCGCCGTCTTGATGGCGTCTTCCGCCAGCACGGAGCAGTGGATCTTCACCGGCGGGAGGTTCAGCTCCTCGACGATCTGCGTGTTCTTGATCTCCTCGGCCTCGTCCACCGTCTTGCCCTTGAGCCACTCGGTGGCCAGGGAACTCGACGCGATGGCGCTTCCGCAACCGAAGGTCTTGAACTTCGCATCCTCGATGAGGCCGCCCTCGTCCACCTTGATCTGGAGCTTCATCACGTCGCCGCATTCGGGCGCGCCCACGATGCCCGTGCCCACCGTCTGGTCGCTCTTGTCGAGCGAGCCGACGTTGCGCGGGTTGTTGTAGTGATCGACCACCTTGTCGCTGTAAGCCATTTTCCCGTTCTCCTCTTTCCAGTCGCTGCGATTCCGGATTTCTGCGAGCCGCAGGCTCTATGTCAAAATAAGCTTAACGCTCCTTTAATGCGACTGCCATTCCACCTTGGAGAGGTCCACGCCCTCTTTCACCATCTCGTAAAGCGGGCTCATCTCGCGAAGCCGGTTCACGATGTCCGTCGTCTTCTCGGCCACGTAATCAATCTCCTCCTCGGTGGTGAAGCGCCCGAAGCCGAAACGAATCGACGAATGCGCCAGCTCGTCGCCCCGGCCCATGGACTTGAGAACGTAGCTCGGCTCGAGGCTCGCCGAGGTGCAGGCCGAACCCGAGGAGACGGCCACGTCGCTCAGCCCCATGATGAGCGATTCGCCCTCCACGTAGGGGAAGCTCAGGTTCAGGTTGCCCGAGAGGCGCTTGGTCTCATGGCCGTTCACGTATACTTCTTCCAAGCTCTCGAACATGGTGGCCCTGAACTTGTCGCGCAGGTTCGTCAGGCGGATGTTCTCCTCTTCCATCTCTTCCATGCACAACTCGGCCGCCTTGCCGAAACCGACGATGCCCGAGACGTTCAGCGTGCCCGAGCGCATTCCCCGCTCGTGGCCGCCGCCGTCGATGATGGCGGACAGGCGAACGCGCGGCCTGCGCCTCCGCACGTAAATGATCCCCACGCCCTTGGGTCCGTAGACCTTGTGCGCGGAGGCCGAGAGCAGATCGATATTCATCTCGTCCACGTCGATGGGAATCTTGCCGTAGCCCTGCGTGGCGTCTGTGTGGAAGAGGATGCCGCGGCCCCGGCAAAGCGCCCCGATCTCGGCGATGGGGTTCAGCACGCCGACCTCGTTGTTCGCCGCCATGATGGAGACGAGAATGGTGTCGTCGCGCAGGGCGTTCTCGACCATCTCCGCCGTCGTGATGCCGTCCTCGGGAGGCTCGATGTAGGTGACGTCGAAGCCCCACGTCTCCAAGCGCTTGGCGGAGTCGATGATGGCCTTGTGCTCGATCGCCGAGGTGACGATGTGGTTGCCCTTTTTCTTGTACATCTCGGCGACGCCCTTGAGCGCCATGTTGTCCGACTCCGTGGCCCCGCTGGTGAAGATGATCTCGCGCGGATCCGCGCCTATGACGGCGGCGAGTTTCTCCCTGGCGTCGTCCACGGCCTTTTCCGCCTCCCAGCCGAAGCTGTGGTTGCGGCTCGCGGCGTTTCCGAACTTATCGTCGAAGTAGGGGTTCATCTCCTCGAGGACGCGCGGGTCCATGGGCGTCGTCGCCTGGTAGTCCATGTAGATGGGGAACTTCAAGCTCATCTGATCTCTCCTGCCGGCGTACCCACCATGTCCTGAAGGGTCATCCCCTCAAGCACGTCGGTCACCTTTTTCTGGATCCTTTCCATGGGATAAAAAATCGTGCATTTCTCGTATTGTTCACAGCCCGTGGCGTCGCCGATCTGGCACGTCGCCATCGCGATGGGCCCCTCGATGGCCCGGATGACCTCGGCCACCGAGATGCTCTCGGGCCTGCGCGAGAGAACGTAGCCGCCCTTGGGCCCGTTTCGCGACTCCACGAGCTCGCTTCTGGCCAGAAGCTGCATCGTCTTCGCGAGCAACTCGGCGGGAATGCAAAACCGCTCCGCGATGGCGCGCGAGGTGATGGCCTCGTCCTCTTCCTGTTCCGCAAGGTAGGAGAGCGCCATCAGGCCGTAATCCGTGCGCTTCGCAATCGTGAACATCCCGCTACCGCCTTGAATTATAGAGGATTATCGGTCAAACACGACCACCTGGAAGCTGACGGCGTCTGTCGCCCCTTAAATACGACCAAAATGGTCGCCGACCCATTCAGTCGTATATATACGCCCGATACGGATTTCTGTCAAGGGTTTTTGGGGGGGTTACTGCTGGTTTAGACAAAAGTCTATCAACTCATGGTGCGGGCGGGAGGACTCGAACCCCCCTATGGTGCACTTGACTAAGCTTTCGACAATATGTGGCTCCACATACCCTGCGCATGTTCACTCACCCGCCATGGACCCGCTACACCATAAGATCCCATGCCCAGTTTTTGATACTGCACATTTGAACCTCCTTTAACAGACTGGTAATTAGTTTGCTCCAGTGAGGAACATGCGCATTGGCAATGCTTGTGCCGCATAAAGCGTCGATCACCATTGCAGCCAAGCTCTAAATTCTAAAGTCCCGTATAAAAATAATAGACGGGATGATAGATTTCAACTTCCCGTTTGTGAAATTGTTCTTGACGTCGGCGTCTAACCGAGCGGCATATCTATTAACCTGATACTAACCGAAAGGTTGATGTTCATGGAACGAGCGATCAAAGATCTCTGCCAATTTTCCGACACCAAGCTGTTCCAAGAGGTTGCGACTGGCATTGGGCACATCATAGACGCCGTAAACGAGTTAGATTCGGCGAAGCACAAACTCCTCAATGCCGAGCACTTCCATCCCGCACGTATCATTGCAAACCTAGCCACAGAGGAAGCGGCCAAAGTGCTAATCCTCGTTGACGCTGTACGTTGTCCTCCCGACAAACACAAGGAGAAATCCCGGACATTAAGTTACTTTCACGAACACCTCGCCAAAGGAATTTACGCAAAAGTCGCCGATTGGCGTCCTGTGAATTTCGCCGAAATAATGAGTGGCGTCAACTATGAACGCCGCGAGTACTATCTCGACGGCCCAAATGACGTGGATTGGATATTCCCAAACTCCATAACCCAGCAACGTGAGGACGACCTTTATGTGGGATACGTCCGTGACGATACCGAGGAGGGTGGGAAAGGTGACCGCTACTGGGCTCCTCCAAGTAGCGGAGACCACCTTGGCCCTTTTTTTGGACACCTGACGCCTGCCGTGATTAAACTCGCTCGCGCACTACATCAGGTCAAGGCGACTACCCCAGAAGGCTTATCTGTCGTTGCACAAATCTGGCGACCTGTAAATATGTGCGCTGAGATGCAAATTGCTGAAGTGAGAGAATTGAACTTGTTGACACTTAAGAAATTAGAGAATCGGAACTTGTTGGGGCCTGCGACAGACGAGGTTTTTTCGCTTATCCGAAATTATTGGATTTTCCCGCTCTGGCCCCTTGAGCTACAAAAACTCAAAGTGAAAAAAGAGGATTTGCGGGAAGTCCGGCGGCAATGGGCACCTGGCAGCTATTGAAGACTAGTGTGTCGTCGCTTATTTCTTTTCCTCCACCAACTCCCACTTGCCCTTCACGATGCGCATCAGGAC
>WTGD01000337.1 GCA_011523725.1 Nitrospinota bacterium | reverse complement strand
GTGTATGAACTCCTCCCTAGGGCGGCGGCGGCTGTGCGCAAGGCGAACGAGGCGGGGTGGCTCGCCATCCTGATCACGAATCAGGCTGGCGTGGCGCGGGGTTACTTCTCCGAATCCATGATCGAAAAGGTGCATCGCAAGCTCCAGGATGAACTGAGAGGTAAGGGCGCGCGGCTCGACGCCATCTATTATTGCCCGCACGTTCCGAACGGAGACGACCCCGAGTACACGCTCGACTGCAAGATGCGAAAACCCTATCCCGGCATGATTCTCAAGGCGGCGGCGGAGCACGGCGTCGACTTGGAAAAATCCGTCATGCTGGGAGACAAATATTCCGACCTGGAAGCGGGATGGCGCGCGGGTTGCAGGGCGGGCCTCGTGCTCACGGGGTACGGGCGGGGAGAAAGAGAGCTTCGTGGAACGCAGTGGCCTCGACAGCCGGATTTCGTGGCGCAAGACGCCTATCACGCGGTGGAAATTATCTTGAGCGAAGGCGGGAACCACTAATATGAGTTCTCCACTCAAGGAATATATTCAAAGATTCTCCTCTATCCGCATGGCGGTGATTGGTGATTTCATCGCGGATGAATTCATCCATGGCGCAACCTCTCGTATCAGTCGGGAAGCGCCGGTTCTCGTTCTGGATTTCATTCGCCGCGAGATCATTCCCGGCGGTGGCGGTAATGCGGCGATGAACGCGGCGGCCCTGGGCGGAAACGTATGGGCCATCGGCGCGTTGGGGGCCGATGTAGCGGGCGAGGAACTCCGCCAAGCAATGGAGAGACGCCGAATCGACACCAGGCTTTTGTTGACGGATTCAGAGCGCCTCACCCCCACGAAGACGCGCATCATGGCGGGGGGCCGAAACACCAAACGCCAGCAGGTGATCAGGGTGGATCACGAAAAGAAGCTGGATTTGAGCGAGAAGATCGAATCGCAGATGGTTCGCGAAGTCGAGCGAATGGTGGATGACGGTCTGGATGCTCTTTTGATTTCAGACTACGGATTGGGAGTCGCCACGAAGGGCACAAAAGAGGCGATTCAGGCGTTATCGGGCGAACTCATCGTTACGGTGGACAGCCGCTATGCGGGAGATTCGTTTCCGGGGGTCACGGCCATCACGCCGAATGAGGAGGAAGTGGAAGGACTGCTCGGTTATTGGCCCGACGAGGATCGACTCGATGAGGCGGGTGCTTCTTTGCTCGAAAAAACGGGCGCGCAGGCGGTCGTTATCACCCGTGGCGACATGGGCATGAGCCTTTTTGAGGGCGAATCTCCGAGAGTGGACATTCCCATCTACGGGTCGGATCAGGTGCTCGACGTGACCGGAGCGGGGGATACGGTGATCGCCGCGTTTACGCTCTCCCTCGCTGCGGGCGCCTCAATGCATGAGGCGGCGGAAATCGCGAATCGCGCGGCGGGCCTGGCGGTGATGAAGGCGGGAACGACGGTCGTGGAGTCCCATGAACTCCTAACGACGTTCGGGGGGGAGAGTACATGAGCATCCAGGGAAAAGGCTATCGGTGTAAATGGATGCGAGTGGATTCCCTGAATCCGGTTCTGAAGAAATTGCGCAAAGACGACAAGGACGTTGGGAGAGCGCCCGCGGATGGATGAGCGACTTCTCCTTATCCGCCTGGGAGCGATAGGCGACGTCGTTCATACCCTCCCCTTGGCGTCGGCCATCAAGGATGCGCGGCCCGATTCTCACATCACTTGGGTGGTCGAGCCAGCCCCGCGAGAGGTGCTTCTCGGAAATCCAGATATCGATGAAATTCTAACCATCGACACCAAGAAATGGCGGAAAAATTTACGGACGAGCGGTTTCTCCGCTCTCAAGCGCGACCTTCTCGCCGTGAGAAACGTAGGCGCCGATGTGGCGATCGACGCTCAAGGACTGATCAAAAGCGGCTTTATTGCGTGGGTGTCGGGAGCGCCTGTTCGCATCGGGTTCGAGCATCGTTTTTGCCGAGAGGGGATGAATGTACTGTTCACGACGCATCACGTATTGCCCCCGAAAAATCCTCACCACGTGGTGGAAAAGAATTTATCGCTTCTTGATCCGTTATGTTTGCCGATTCCGTCGAAGGAGAATTACCGTTTTCGACTTCATGAAACGCAGAATGAAGGGGAGCAGGCGGAAAAATACCTGAAGAGCGTGGGCCAGGAGGACGGTCGTCCGTTGTTGGTCATCCACCCAGGAGGCGGGTGGGCGACGAAACGCTGGGACACGGGCCGTTTTGCGCAACTTGCCGATGATTGGCAGGAGAATGACATGGGGGATGTTCTCCTTATCTGGGGTCCTGGAGAGGAGAAGATGGTTGATGAAGTGACGGACGCCATGAGAACACAGCCTTTTGTTGCGCCTGCGACGAGCGTCCGCGAAATGATGGCCTTGATTCGGCGCGGTTATTGTTTTGTGGGCGGCGACTCGGGTCCCCTCCATCTCGCCGCCGCAATGGGGGTTCGATGTCTGGCTATCATGGGTCCTACGGAACCCGTGAGAAATGGCCCGTGGGGCGCAGGGAATTCGGTTTTGCATCGTCGCCTCGCTTGCAGTGGCTGTTATGCGAGAAAATGCCCGGATATCGAGTGTCTGGAGCGTGTGAGGGTCGAAGAAGCGATAGATGCGCTGAACCGGCTTCGAGCGGCCCCATGAAAAACATAGCGAAATATGCGAAACTAGAGGAGTTGCACGAAAGAAAAAGCGATGTTTCCGTTTTTGAAGCGACGCACTGAAAAACTCGAAGATGTGAGGCCGTTTCAAGATTTTCATTGGGAATTGGAGATAACCGGAAGATGAGTGTCGACAAAGAATTGTTGGAGATATTGGCATGTCCCGTCACCAAAACTCCGCTTGAATTGAGTGGGGACGGGAATTATTTGATCGCCCGAGAATCGGGACTGGTCTATAAAATCGAAGACGGTATCCCGATCATGCTCGTGGATGAAGCCATCCCGCTTGATGAGTGGGAGAAAACCCAGGGGAAGGGCTAGAAAAGTGTCCGGCTTGGCGGAAACATTTGCCGAAGCCGATATGGGAAAGGAGCCAGTCTCCGAATCGGTTAGGGAACCGATTAGCGTCACGATTATCGCGCACAATGAAGCGGAACGCATCGGCGCATGCATCGACAGTGTTTCCTGGGCTGATGAGATTATTGTCGTGGACGCCGGTAGTACGGATGACACGCAGGAAATATGCCGTGAGCGCGGCGCATTACTCATCCAGCATCCTTGGCAAGGATATGCGTCGCAAAAAAATTTCGCTCTCTCGAAAGTGAGTCATGCTTGGATATTGAGCTTGGATGCGGATGAATGCGTGAGTCTAGAACTTTGCGAGGAAATTCTCTCCGTTTTGTCTGACGATGCTCCTGTAGAGGGGTATCGGATACCTCGAAAAAACATATTCTTCGGCCGTTGGCTTCGCCATGGCGATCTTTGGCCGGATTATCAGGTCCGGTTGTTCCGGCGCGAAGCCGGAGCGTTCAATGAGAAAAGCGTTCATGAATCCGTAGTGGTGGAAGGGCGGGTGGGTGTATTTTCGTCCCCTTTGGAACACTACGGCTATGATTCACTCTTCGATTTCTTTCAAAGACAGGTGAAATACGCCAAGTTATCGGCGGAAGATTTATCTTCCAGGGGAGTGCAACCCGGAATAGCCGATTTTGTCATCCGGCCTCTTTGGCGTTTCTTCAAAAGCTACATCTTGAAGACGGGCTTTCGCGATGGTGTGAATGGGTTATGGGTATCAGTGGGCTCTGCTTATTATGTGTTCATGCGCGCCGTTTTTTTGTGGGAGCTGTGTCGAAGACGTGAACGCCCTTAGCGTTGTTCATACGGAAGCATCCTCAGGCATGGACGGATGGGAGGAGGGATTCCTCCCTGAGGCTGCCTCACTAGATGGGCGTAGGCGAGAGATTTCGCTAATCGGGCGGTCGGACGGCGAACCAGGGGGCGGGGCGAGTCAGGCCGGCGCGCCGCACGAGTCGATTTTTGCGGAGAATGATGGATGAGCCGCACCCGGGTTTATCTCCGACTCCTGAGATACTTGCGTCCCTACCGTTTTCGGTTCGGCGTCGCCGTCGCCTGCACGATCGTTGTGGGCGGTCTGAATGCGTATCCCGCATACCTCGTTCAGCATGTCATCAATGATATTTTGATCTCGAAGCGAGCCGACATCGTCCTTCTGATTTGCCTGTCCCTTGTCGTCGTTTACCTGGTGAAAGGTATCGCCGCTTATTGCCAGAATTATTTCATGCTCTGGGTCGGTCAGCATGTGGTGAAGGATGTGAGAAACGAGCTTCATGGGCATCTCCTCAACTTGCCTCTTCGGTTTTTCGAGGTGAAGACGACCGGAGAGCTGATGTCGAAAGTCATATACGACATCTCTTTGATGCAGCATGCGGTGACGGAGTCCGTGCGGGAATTGCTCCGGCATGGGTTCACTTTTATCGCTTTGCTCGGCGTCGCGATTTACCAGAGTCCCAAAATGGCGCTGATATTCGTCGTGCTCATTCCCTTGGTGGCGATTCTCGTTGTGACGATGGGAGAGAAGATTCGCCGAATCACGCGGAGAAGTCAGGAGCGCATGGGGGACATGAGCAATCTGATGAAGGAAACCTATGTGGGTATTCGCGTCGTAAAGGCGTTTGGAACCGAAGGTGAGGAAGAAGGACGTTTCATGCGCGCCACCCGCTCCTTTTTCGATACCATCATGCGGGCCATGCGGGTTCGCTCGCTGGCGCCTCCCATGGTGGAGATCATCGGAGGTCTTATGGGAGCGGGAATTCTGTGGTTTGGCGCCCAGGCGGTTATCCAGGGAAACATGGACCCGGGAAAGCTGATAAGTTTCGCCGTCGCCCTCGGTATGGCCTACAACCCGCTGAAATCCTTCACCCGCGTGTTTCATAGCTTGGTGGAGGGAATCGCGGGAGCCCAGTCGGTTTTCGAGGTCCTGGATGAGCATGTTCCAGAGAACAAGAACCCCGATGGCGAAGAGATGGGAAGGCTTTCCCGGCACATTCGATTCGAGGGTGTTCATTTTTCCTATTCGGAGGAAGCAACGCTTGAGGACATCAACCTAGAAGTGCCGGCAGGCAGCACGCTGGCCGTTGTAGGGATGAGCGGCGCTGGGAAAAGCACGTTGCTGGATTTGATCCCGCGTTTTTATCTGCCCGCACGGGGGAGTATTTCCTTCGACGGGAAAGAAGCGGCCCGGTATTCGCTGAGCAGCCTGCGCACACAGATCGCCGTGGTGACCCAGCAGGTGATTCTGTTTAACGATACGGCGGAGAACAACATCGCCTATGGCGCGAAACGACCCGTTAGCCGTGAAGAAGTAATCTTGGCGGCGAAAGCGGCCAATGCCCATGATTTTATTGTGGAGCTTGAAAATGGATATGAGACCATGTTGGGCGAGGAGGGAGTACGACTGTCCGGTGGCGAACGCCAACGCATTGCCATTGCGCGCGCGATTTTGAGGGATCCTTCAATTTTGCTGCTCGATGAAGCCACGAGCGCGCTCGACACGGAGAGCGAGCAGTTGATTCAGGAAGCTCTGGAGCCTTTGATGAAAGATCGCACCACGTTCGTAGTGGCTCATAGGCTTTCCACGGTCCGAAACGCTGACTCGATCATCGTACTCGATGGGGGGCGGGTCGTGGAGAGGGGAACGCATGATGAGTTGATGAAGCGTGGCGGCTTATACCAAAGACTCTACGAAATGCAGTTCGTGAGCGAGGAAATGTCCCTTTCCGATGCAATCAAAAGCGCAACGCATGGCGGAAACATATCGTAAGGCTGTTCGAATCGTACATACATGAGTTTGAGTTTTCGCTTTCTGGTTCTGATTCCAACTATCTTCAGGATAAAACCGGAAATTGTTTGAGGGTATGTCGTCTCGCTTGAGATACGTTTTCGTTGAAAATTATTTGAATCGATCCGAAATCGTGAATCGGAATTATATGTTCACAAAAACAACCAAATGCATTTGGCCCTGAGCGAAGAGAATAATTTCATGCGCAAGCTAAGAATCTATTTCCTCGATCTGGAAGAGCGCTTCAGGAGGCGTTCTCCGGCGTCACGAATGGCGTTCGGCGGCCTTTTGGGTTTTGCCGTCACTGCTCCGTTCTCAATATCGCTCGCTCAAATTTGCGTTTTCACCGCCTTGGTGGCATGGCTGGCTTCCATGACCAAGGCGGCGCCCTTGATGACACAGAAATTTCCGCTGTGGATGCCTTGGCTTTTTTTCGCGCTGTTTACACTCGCCGGCGCCTTTCATGTTCCCGATTCGCTCAAAAGCCTGATGAAAACGAGAGAATTGACGCAAATCATGATTTTTTATCTGACCATGAATGTCATCCGGGATGATTGGGAAGCGCTTTGGTTGGTGAAAGCGCTCCTTGTGGCTACGAGCGTGGCTGCCTTTTACGCTTTGGGCGTATCGCTGCCAGGGACATTGTCGCTGGCGAATCGGGCGTCGGGCTTTTTCAGCATATACATGACGTTCGGCGGTTTCTTACTTGTAGTCGGTCTCTTGGCGCTCTCGTACCTCCTGGTGCCGACTCGGGAACGCAAGAGCATGTGGGTTTATGCGTCGGCCCTCCTGATTCTCACTGCGTTGATCACGACCTTGAGTCGCAGCGCCTGGATTGGCCTTGTCATTGGGACGGCGGTTGTAGCCGTGGTGAGCCGGCGCAAAAAGGCGGGTTTGTGTTTGGCCCTGGCGGTGGTGCTGGTGATATCCATCGCGCCGTATTCCATCCGCCAGCGCGTGAAGAGCATGGTGAACCCTCGGGACAATACGGCCGTGGAGCGGATAAACATGTGGCAAAGCGGCATCAAAATGTTCATGGATAGAAAACTTCTGGGGTTTGGCCCCGGACGAATCAAAGACAATTACGCTCGCTATGCGAACCTCGACGCGACTCCGAAGTCACCGTCCCATTTACACAACAACATCGTTCACTTGGCTGCCGAGCGGGGGATTTTTGCTCTTGGCGCTTGGATTTGGGTCTGGATCGGATATTTCGTCTTGGTGATTCAGCGTATTCGGGATACGAGAGACGCGCCTTTTGAGACGCGATTTCGAATGATAAGTGGTTTGGCCGTGGCTGCGGGCTTCTTAAGCGCTGGGATGTTCGAATACAACTTTGGCGATTCCGAGGTGGTGATGCTGATGTTTGTGGCGATCGCTTTGCCATTCATAGGCAGGACGAACGAAGTTCATTCGGGATAATTCGATTTGCGTTGCAGCTTACCAGAATTGTATCAAAGATTGGAAAAAGCCTAATTTTTTAACCGGCTCAGCGGCTACGAGATCAACCCCGCCAAGTTTGTTGCCTCCCATTTCATATGTGACGCGGCCCACTTTTGACCGGCGCGGACGGGTGCAGTTACTTCTTCAGGCAACTCCAATTTCATGGATATACGCTTTGCGTCGCCCCTCCTCACCAATGCTTCGACACTTTCCTTGAGCCGGATGCGGACTGTCCGCTTTTGCCCGTTCAGGACCTTGACTTGGCGGCGTTTCGGTTTTTTGATTTGGCCCAAATCAACCCAGCGGTATTGGGTGAACCCCCATGCTAGCAAGCGCTTGGCCTCTTTGAATCGGCGCCTGGAATGACTCGAGCCCATCACGACGGCGATGAGTCTCAAGTTTTTGCGTTTGGCCGTGGCGACGATGCTGAACCCGGCTTTTCGGTGGTAGCCTGTTTTCAGACCATCCATTCCACGAAACCGTCCCAAAAGAGTGTTCGTGTTGGTCAGGATGAAGCTCCCGTTCCGGAAAGGAGCGTTCTTGGTGGCGCTCCACTTCATGATAAGTGGATACTTTATCAACTCGCGGGCGAGAATGCCGGCATCTCGCGCACTCATCCGATTGGTCGGCTTGTTTCTGCCTGGGGGAAGCCCGTTGACGTTGATGAAGCGGGTGTTCGTCATGCCGAGCTCTTCGGCGCGCTGGTTCATCAACTCGACGAAGGCTTCGGCGTCTCCCGCAATATGTTCCGCCACGGCGTAGGACGAATCGTTTGCGGAACTGATGATGATGGATTTCATCAAATCTCTCAGGGAAAATTTTTCTCCTTGCTTCAAATAGACCTGCTGGCCTCCGATTCGCGAGGCGCGTCTGCTGGTTGTGATGATATCGTCGAGGTGGATGATGTTTCTGTTAATTTGCTCCATGGCGATTAACGCCGTCATCATTTTTACGATGGAGGCGGGTTTTGTCCCAAGGCGCTCGTTTTTTGCTTTCAGGACTCGACCCGTATTCGCTTCAATTAACAGAATCGAGCGATAGGGGATGACTGCTTTGCGGGATCTTTTTCGGCGCGCGGAAGCGGAATCGACGCCGAGTATCAGAGGAAATGTGAACAAGAAGACGAAGGCTGTAATGATGGTCAAACGGGAGCGCCGATGGTGACCCAAAGCGAATAACATGCGCTTTCCTTGAATTCCTGTCGATATGGGCATGTTGGTGAAGGAGCCAAGGGGAGCAGATGATCCCTTTGAACTTGAACACCAATTAAAGACTTTTTCCTTGTACTTGTCAAAGTGGAAAATTTTAGGGCGGTCAAGGCCCCATGCAGATGTTCATGTCTATGCTTGTGGTATGGGAAACTCAGCCTGCGCGACATCCTGAAATTCCATTTCTTGCGTCAGTTCGGTTGCTCTGATACGATTTGCACTACCAAAGGGGTATTGATCGAATCCTCGGTTCGCAATGGAGAAACACGTCAAGCGTGCCCTGTCTGAAAATGGGGTATGACATTCTTTTTTGCCGCATAGGCGGAAGGAGAAGGAGGTCTTCTCATGTTTAAGGGTTCTTATGTCGCGATGGTAACTCCGTTCCGCGACGGAAAGCTCGACGAAGAGGGCATTCGCTCTCTGGTGGAATTTCACGTTGAAAATGGAACGCACGGGATTGTGGCGTGTGGAACAACGGGAGAGTCCGCCACACTGAGCCATGAAGAGCACGACCGGGTCGTAGAACTGGTGATCGAACAAGTTGACGGAAGAATTCCGGTCATCGCCGGCTCTGGCTCAAATAGTACCGCAGAAGCCGTTCAGCGTACCCAGTTCGCCATGCGGGCCGGTGCGGATGGTGCGCTCCTGGTGGCGCCTTATTACAACAAGCCTACGCAGGAGGGTCTTTACCAGCACTTCCGCGCGATTGCGGAATCGGCGGACATCCCGATCGTTCTCTACAACGTACCGGGCCGCACAGTGGTGCAGATAGCGCCCGACACGGTGGCGCGCCTCTCGGAGATTCCCAATATCGTGGGCATCAAGGAGGCGACCGGGAATCTGGCGAATTGCTGTGACATCATCTCCCGCGTACCGGATGATTTCATTGTGCTTTCAGGCGATGATTTCGTCACGCTGCCGATGATGGCGATGGGTGGCGTGGGCACGATTTCGGTGACGGCGAACGTGGCACCTGCGGACGTGGCTCAGATGTGTCAGGCCCAACTCGATGGAGATGCCGCTACGGCGAAAGCGTTGCATTACAAGATGTGGGAACTCAACCACATGATGTTCTGCGAGACGAACCCGATTCCGGCGAAAGCAACTTTGGCGATTATGGGGCGGATTGCGCTGGAGTACAGGCTGCCGCTTTGCGCGCCGTCTGACGCCAACATGAGCAAGCTGGAGACGTTCGCCAGGGAATATGGTCTGGTCGAAGAAGCGGTGGCGGCGTCGTAAACGTACGCTGAACGACAGAATCAAAAAGAAAAAGCGGGAGTGGCCAATGCTCCCGCTTTTTTTTGTTATTGATGCTTACTCTTCCAGCCTCAACACCTTGAGAGCGTTTCCGCCGAACCAGAGTCGTTTCACGTCGTCTTTGAGCGGAAACTTATCGAACTCGGCCAGGCTTTCCTTGGGGTTGATCATCGGCCAGTTCGAGGCCCAGAGAATCTTGTTCTTGAGCACCGAGTTCCCGTAGCGAATCAGAGGCTCCCAGCCGGTGTCGGGCGTGGCAATGTATTTAGGCATCGTTCCGCTGACTTCGATATACAGATTGGGGTGTCGCCAACTCACGGCGATCATCTCCAATATCCACGGCCAGCCTCCGTGCACCGCCACGATACGGAGTTCGGGAAAATCTCTCGCCACCTCGTCCAGGTAGATCGGACGCCCGAAATCAAGCAGATTTGAACTCGATAGGTTCATGGACGTATGGAGCAAGACGGGAATATCCAACTCCACGCACTTGGCGTAGATGGGATAGAACTTCTTGTCGTTCGCATGAAGCCCGAGCTCCCATGGGCCCATGTTCACCCCCCGGAGGCCGTATTCCTTCACGTCGCGCTCCAAATCGCGCAGCGCATCCATGCCGCGAAACGGGTCGCACCCCGCCGTTCCAATGAGGCGATCCGGGTAATCCTTGATGTAGTCATACAAAACGTCGGCGGGAAATTTCGTGCCCGATATCGTCGTCATGTCGGATGTCTTGATCACGGCCTTATCCACCCCTTGTTCATCCAGGAAGGCGATGAACTCCTCCGGCTTCATGTAGCGGTGTTCTTCCTCGTTGCCGAACACCCTGTCTCCATAATGTCTGGCGTAGTCCGCTAAGCGGCCTGTCGGTTTCAAATATCTGTCCAGGCCCTCGGGAATGGGGCATGAGACTCTGAAATCGATGATGGGTGTCGGCATCCGCAGGCTCCGTGAAGTTGAAATCTTAATATGAACGCAGGGTACATCAGGTTGTTCGTTTTCGGATAGTCGGGAGGGAGAAAGCCCGCTCTCTCGCCAGAGGGAATCGAATCCATTATCCTCTTTTTTATTTTGAGGTATGGGATTTTCCATGACGCAGCGCGGCGAAATGTCAACCCGTTGGCTTTGGGCAATTTGCGCGGCCCAGGTGCCGATGATGTTCGTTTATGCGAATTACGTGGCGGCGCTTCCGCTGTTCAAGGCGGAATGGAATCTCACGAACGTGCAGGCCGGCACAATTTATACGGCGTTCTATGTGGGTTACATCCTCGCTTCGGCCGTTTTGGCGACCGCGACGGATTACATGAGCGCGAAAAAGATCTATCTGGCCTCGAGCCTTTGGCTGGCGCTCCTGAATTTCATGTTCCCGCTCCTTGCCGATGGTTTCATCAGCGCATCGGTGTTTCGCGCCCTCACGGGCGTGGGGCTTGCCGGCACCTATGCCCCCGCGCTGCGGCTGGTGGCGGAGTATGCCCCGGAGGGGAGGCGCGCCCGGATGGTGGGGATGTATACGTTTTTTTATACCGTGGGCGTCGCCACATCTATCTATGTGACGGGTGTGCTCGTTGCGAATTTCGAGTGGCGCACGGCGTTCGCGTTGACGTCTCTGGGACCCGCCACCGGTTTCGTGGCCATGGTGTTTCTGCTTCCCACCCTGCCTTCACCGAGGGGAGATGGAGACGCCGGATTTGAATTGCCCAGACTTCCGGCTCCCGTGTGGGTGCTCATGGGCGTTGTGGGCGCGCACAGGTGGGAGGTGTTCGCATTCAGGGGCTGGATAGTCACCTTCCTGGCGGCGTCCCTGGTGATGACGGGAGCGGAGTCGCGAGAGAGCGCCCTCCAGGTCGCCTCCACGTCCGCCGCGCTGATCATAGGACTGAGCGCAGTTTCGAAGCTCATTGGCGGCTGGTGCGCCGACCGTATCGGCAGGCCGCCCACGATAATCGCGAGCCTGTTTCTGAGCGGCCTGATTTCAGTTTCCATCGGGCTCGCATTCGGGGCGCCTTTCACCACCTTACAGATTCTCTGCCTGGTCTGGGTGATCGTCATGCACGTGGATGCCCCCGTTCTGGTCGTGTTGACCACGGAACTCACGCCCAGACGCCACCTCGGTTCCGCATTGGGAATTCAATCGGGTTTGGGTTTTCTGCTTGGTTCCCTCGCGCCCATGGTGGTGGGGAAATTCCTGGACATGAGCAACGACTCGGGCGACGGCGCTCTTCCCGTGAACTGGGACTGGGCGTTCATCGGGCCGGGTGTTGCGGCTATTCTGGGAGCGGTCGCCACCATTTTCGTCACGCGGCGTTTTATTACCGGGGGAAAGCCGCTAGAGGGCGGAGCAGATGCTTCACGGCCATAAGCCCATACGCTCGATATGCGGGTTCCACCCCACAATATCATCGGCTTGACGATGTTCGCAGTTTTGATATGATTCGCCTCACCTCGTGGAAAGCATCTTACATTTAGGTGAGCGGTTAAATGAAGCGTGCTCTTTAGTTTCTTGCAGTAGATTATCTGCGCACTTTTCGAACTGCTACTTAACGAGCAAAGGAGAACAAAAATGCTGAAAGGAATCATTGCTGGTCTGTTGGCGGTGGCTCTTCTGAGCGCACCGGCGTTCGCGGCGGACGACGCTACCATGCGCGCCGCCAAGAAAGAGGGGAAAATCACCTGGTATTCCTCTCTCACGATCAATATCGCGCAGGATATATGCAACCGCTATAACAAGAAAAAAACAGGTATCAAATGCATCCTCCACCGCGACGGCTCAGGCAAGCTCTACCGTCGTTATCTCCAAGAGCGCAAAGGCGGCATTTACGTCGCCGACGTGGTTCACACGTCGAACCTGGGCCATTTCCTGAACCTGAAAGCCAAGAAAATCATCACGCCCTACAAACCCGCCGGGACGGACAACTTCAATGAGAAGTTCGTGACCAAGGACAACTACTGGACGATTCTTCGCGCGGGCGTTCTGATGCCCTTCTACAACACCAAGAAAGTCAGCGAGAAAGACGCGCCCAAGACGTATGCGGATTTCCTCGACCCCAAGTGGAAAGGCAAAATCATTCAATCACACCCCAGCTACAGCGGGTTCGTCACGAACGGCATGATCAACATCGTGAACAGGTTCGGCTGGGGTTATTATGAGAAGTTGGCCAAGCAAAAGCCGAAGATCGTGCAATCCGCGGCTGGCAGCGTTCCTCTCATAGCGCGCGGGGAAGCTTTGATTGGTACGGGTACGACATCTTATACGCTCCTCAAGCAAATGCAGAAAGGCGAGCCTCTCAAGCCCGTAATCCCGCCGGCGGGTCTGGCTTTGGTGACCTCACCGAACAGCGTGTTCACGAAGGCGCCGAACCCCAACGCCGCGCGCGTGTTCACCGATTATCTGTTCAGTCAGGAGACCATGCAGCTTCTGGCGGATTACTTCCTTTATGTGGGCAATCCGAATGTGAAGTATCCAAAGGGATTGCCGGCGCTCAAGGACATCAACTTGATGGCCATCGGCGGAGACGAACTGAAGAAGAAGAACAAGCCGACGCGCGCGAAGTTCAAAAAGCTCTTCGGCGTGTAAAAAAAGAATGGGCGGGGGCGGTTTCTTACGCAAAACCAAGAAATCGCTCCCGCTTCGTTATTTTGATGTTTAGAATAGGTTGAAAACCACTTAACGCCTGGAAGGACAAATGCGGATATGACGCAAGATGCTCAACAGCTTCCCGGAATGATCTCGGGAGGCGAGCCCTCTGCCACCAGGAAATTCGACTACACCATAATCG
>WTGD01000035.1 GCA_011523725.1 Nitrospinota bacterium | reverse complement strand
GAGTGATGCTACTGTATCTTCCCGACCCGCGCTGCGACTACATCATGCCCTCAGCCTTCAGGGCATTTCTCAGCGGAGCCAGATCGAAGCCGTCCCCGTCCCGGTAGGTCCGCGTGCGCGGCAGCTTCTTCTCCTTCTTCAGGACATTCGCCACGCCGACCAGCCACTTCCGCTCGTTCTCATCGATCAGCGGCGCGGGGAACTCCAGGTCGTCCACGTTCTTGCGCACCAGTTCGAGGGAGAGCTTCGAGCCCTTCGACTGGAGATGCTGCCAATAGGTGCGCGCGTAGAGCGCCGGGTTCTCCTTTTGAAGCCGAACCGCCCTGAGCCAACCGCGCAGGAACTTGACGACCTGGTCGGACTGCTCCTCGACCGCCTTTTTCCGCGTCAGGATAAGCCAGAATACCTTGGCGTAATTGCAGTAATTCTCCAGGGTGCGCGCGTATCCCTTCTCCTGCGCGATCGTGGCGGCAGGATTCGCCACCATGATCATCTCCACGTTGCCCGAGCGCAGCGCCGCGACCCGATCCGTGGCCAGGGTGTTGATCACCGTCCAATCGCCCTTCTTCAGCCCGTGGGCCGGGGCGATGAAGTTCCGGAAGATGAAGTTCGTTCCCGAGGCTTTTCCGATTCCCAGGCGCTTGCCTTTCAGATCCGCAACGGAGCGGATTTTGGAATCCGTACCGACCATCAGGTGCGCGGAGCGGCAGTAGTAGTTCGAGATTCCAAGCCCCGTGATCTTCTTCGACTTCGACGTCGAGGTAACGAAGGGCCGAGATGCCGCCCCGCCCACGTCCAGCGAGTTGGAGAGCAGCGCCTGCATCATCAGCTTGCCCATCTTGAAGGTCTTGACCACGTAGTTGCCCTTGCCCAGCGTCCGGTCGAAGTAACCCAGCCGGTCGGCCACCACCGCCGGCGACCCCATGATGAGCTTGGTGTGTCCGATGCGGAATTTCCCCGCGCCCAGGCTCACGGACGGCAGCAGAAACGTAGCCGCCGCGATGACGAGCGCCGCTGCGCATGTCTTTCGTTTCATGACCGATCCCCCTCAGGTTGTCCTGTCGTCCGGCCCATCCGGCCCATCCCGGATATCGCCGGGATACAGGTGATTCAACGGGATGTGCTTCAATCATTGAACCGCACAATACCCGTATTGCGCTCCTGGCTCACTTGCGCTCTTCCCCGAAGAACAGTTCCGTGCCGATGCGCTTCTCTTTCGCCAGGCCGTAGACCCAGTTCGCCACGCCCACGTCGAAAATCCCCATGCCGGGCGACTCATAGAGAATGATGTCGTCGTCCCGGACGCGGCCCGGCTTCTTGCCCACGACCACGTCACAGAACTCCGCCGCCACGTCTTCCTCCCTGAATTTCCCGCTCTCCAGAAGCGCGGGAAACGGTTTCCGGGGCGGCTTGTCGTACAGAACCTGATCCGTGGCCGCGAGAATCACGCGCGTCGAGCGCAGTACCGTCTCCTCGTCGATCTCCCCCGGTGCGACCGACATGAACAGCACGCCGGGTTCGAGCCAATCGCCCTCAAAAACGATAGTATTGCCCGAGGTTGACGTGATCATGATGTCGGCCCCCTCGACCGCTTCCCTGCCCGTTTCGACGGGCACCGCCTCGACCCCGAGCGCCGCTTCCATCTCTTCGCAGAACTTTCTGCGGTTCTCGGCGCTGCGGCTGTAAGCCTTGATTTGAACGATGTCCCGAACCGCGCAGGCGGCCCGGAGCTGGCCGCGCGCCAGGCGACCGGTGCCGATGATGCCGATTTTCCTGGCGTCGGCCCTGGCGAGATGCTTCACGGCGGCGCCGTATGGGGCAGATGTGCGGATGGTATGGAGATAATAGTCCGAGATGACGGCGGACATGCCCATGTCGTTCCAGTCGAACAGGCAGATGATCTCCGAGCGGTTCGAGCCCTGGTGGCCGGAGTAGACGCGCACGCCCGCTGCGCCGATACCCGGGACCATGCCAGGCAATATCCGGATGTTGTGCCACAGATGACCGGGTCGATCGGGATGCTCCAGGGTGATCCGCTTGAAACGGGCCGCCTCGCCCGTCGCCTGATGGCGGAATATCTCCTCGATGACTCCGATGGCCTCCTTGTACACGTCGAGGCCGTCCAGGGCGGCGTATACGTCTTCTTCGGTGAGAAAAAGCATGAAACCGCCTTTCTGCTTGACCAAGCGCGGCACTTAGAACGAAGGGCGCGGCTGTTTTCGCCCGCGCAAAAGATCTGACCGACCTGGACCGAAAGGCCATCTCCGTCCCGGCGCTCTAACGCCACTCTCAGGAGATCGGGTAAAGATCTTCCGCTTGTATTTCCATTTCGAATGAGTTCGTATGAGAAGATTCGAGTGTACGGCGAAATTCGCGCCGAGGCAAATTGCCCACGACCTGCA
>WTGD01000211.1 GCA_011523725.1 Nitrospinota bacterium | reverse complement strand
GGGATCAACCGACGGGCAGCGAATGGGGGTGGCCCGGAGCAAAGCCCGGGTCCACGAATTCGCGTTTGCCGAGAAACCACCGCCCGGGGGCGGCCCCCAGGCAAACACGGGTGGCTCCGCGCTTATGAATCCTCGGGCTTCTCGGCTTCTTCGCCCGGTTCAGGCGCAGGAGAAGCGTCGGGTGAAGCGTCCTCGGCGACGACCGCCTCGGCATCGTTGGTTTCGGGCGCGGGCGCAGCATCCCCGGCGGCGGCAACAGCCTCGGCATCGCCGGCTTCAGGGGCAGGCGGTGCATCTTCCGCCGCAGCGTCCGCCGTCCCGGCATCGTGCGGGTCAGGATCGGGCGCAGCATCCTCGGCGGCGGTGGCCGCCTCAGCCGATTCTTCTTTCTGCGCCTGGGCCGCCTGCCTGGCGGCGCGCTCCTCGGCCCGTTTCTTCCGGGCCTCTTCTCTGAGCCTTTTCTCTTCCTCTTCTTTCTCGGCGGCCAGCTTCGCCTCGCGCTCCAGCCGGGCCGCCCGCTCCTCCTCGGCGGCGGCCTGCTTGCGCTTGCGCTTGGAGACCCGCGTCTCCTTGCCCTCGAACTTCTTCACGAACTTCTCGACGCGGCCCTCGGTATCCACGATGCGCGCCTGTTTTCCGGTGAAGAACGGGTGGCACTGCGAGCAGACCTCGACGCGGATTTGCTCACGCGTGGAGAACGTGGTGAACTCGGTGCCGCAACCACTGCAGGAAACGCTGCACTCGAACAACTCGGGATGAATCTCGGCCTTCATAACCGGGCGCTCCAAAAAATCGGGTTCCAAACGTCGAAAACAATCCTGTAAATTTCGATAAAAATCGATAAATTAACGTGGTTTTTCGATAAAAAAAACCGACCCCTCTCCCCTGCGGAGAGAGCGCTTTATACCGAAACGCCAGCGCCTTGTCTACCCCAAAAATCAGGGAAAAACAAGGGGTTGGCTAGTTGTTCATCGAAGCGAGGAAATCCTCGTTGGTCTTCGTCTCCTGGATTTTCTCGAGCAGGAGCTCCATCGAGTCCACCACGCCAAGTGGCTGTAAAACCTTGCGTAACACCCACACGCGGTTGAGCTCCTGCGGGCTGAGGAGCAGTTCCTCCTTCCTCGTGCCGGACTTGTTGATGTCCACCGAGGGGAACACGCGCTTGTCGGAGAGCTTCCTGTCGAGGTGAACTTCCATGTTGCCCGTACCCTTGAACTCCTCGAAAATCACCTCGTCCATCCGGCTGCCCGTCTCCACCAGCGCCGTGGCGAGAATAGTGAGGCTGCCGCCTTCTTCGAGGTTTCGCGCCGCGCCGAAAAAGCGTTTCGGCCGCTGGAGCGCGTTCGAGTCCACACCGCCGGAGAGGACTTTCCCGCTCGGCGAGATGATGGTGTTATGCGCGCGCGCCAACCGCGTGATGGAATCGAGCAGGATGACGACGTCCTGCTTATGCTCGGTAAGTCTTTTCGCCTTTTCGATCACCATATCCGCCACCTGTACGTGGCGAGACGCCGGCTCGTCGAACGTCGAGCTAATCACTTCCCCGCGCACGGAGCGCTCCATGTCCGTGACTTCCTCAGGACGCTCATCGATGAGCAGAACGATGAGGTGCACGTCGGGGTGATTCGTCGCGATGCTCTTCGCGATGGACTGAAGCATCATCGTCTTGCCGGTTCTGGGCGCTGCGACGATGAGGCCGCGCTGCCCGAAGCCGATCGGCGTCATGAGGTCCAGAACACGCGAACTGACCTCTTCCCCGGATATTTCGAGCTGTATCCTGCGATCCGGATACAGGGGGGTGAGGTTATCGAACAGGACTTTGTCCTTGCTCGCCTCGGGTGGTTCGAAATTGATCTTCTCGACTTTCAAAAGCGCGAAATACCGCTCCCCCTCTTTGGGCTGGCGGATTTCACCGCTCACCGTATCGCCGGTGCGAAGATCGAAGCGGCGAATCTGACTGGGGGAAACGTAAATATCGTCAGGGCCGGGCAGATAGTTGTATGCGGGCGAACGCAGGAAACCGAACCCGTCCGGCAAAATCTCGAGCACGCCCTCTCCGGTAATGGTTCCGCCACCGCCGTTGCGGTCCTTGTCGGATTGCGCCTCGAGTATCTTGTAGATCAGATCCTGTTTTCTGAGCCCGCTGGCGCTTTCGGTGCTAAATTCCTTGAGAATCTGGTTGAGTTCCCCGATGGTCTTCTTTTTTAATTCCGCCAGATTCAAGCTGCGAGTTTTTGTTTCCGTTGTTGCCATAATTCCCTTCTCCTTGGTTGGGTAGGCTCCGTTTACCGCCTGGAACGTGAGATGATGCCTTCTGGTCGCACCACTCGCCACATTCTGCGCGGGGAGACTTTTCCTCCTAGCCTCAAGCGGTAAGGTTGATGTAATGAAATTCCTTCATGTTCGATTCAAGAGCGGGTTTTCATCGCCGGATGCGATGCGAAACGCGCGTTCGATATATTTCATAACCACTCATGGGTGCGCGTTTGAACCCAATCATGGAAACATATTTCTGCGCGGAGAGAAATATAACTTCACGCTTCTATATTTCCCAAGACAAATTCTACTCTTTTCTTAAAATTCCAAATCGTTTCGTATCTGATGGTGTTTGAAATTCAGGGCGACGAAAAAGTGTCAGGAATAGAATTCACAAGTGTTTCAAAAAAATAATCAGTTCAAGTAAATTTGTCAACACATTTTATTTCATTTCCCGGAAAGCAATTCCATCAACGCCTCTACCTGCTTTCGGGTATCGTCGATCGAACCGCGATTGTCAATCACGTGGTCCGCATACTTCACCTTTTCCGAAAGCGGCATCTGTGCATTGACGCGCCTGATGGCTTCCTTTTCATTCATCCCGTTTCGCCGGCGCAGTCGGCCGATCTGTTGGGATTCATCACAATCGACGACCACTATCGAGTCGAATCGTTTCCAGCTCCCTGACTCAATCATGACGGCGGCGTCCACGACCGCGACGGGCGTCCTTCCCTCCTGTTCGAGACCTCTCAACCGCCTGTCCTGTTCGGCAATGATTTCAGGATGCAGAATACGCTCCAGAACTTTCTTTTTCGCCGGGTCGGAAAAAACGATCTCCCCGAGCCTGGCGCGGTTCAGGCTCTTTTCTTCGGTAAGGATTTCTCCGCCAAAAGCATCGACGATCGCCTCGAGAGCGCGAGACCCGGGAGCAACCACCTCGCGCGCGATGACGTCTGCGTCGATGACCGGAACGCCAATATCCCGGAACATTCCGCTCACCGTGGATTTTCCGCTGGCGATTCCCCCGGTCAGGCCAACCTTGCGCATGTCACCGCTTTCGATTTTCGAGAAGCATCATGTCAACGACATTGGCTGAGGAGATCAAATGCCGCGTCGTTTGGCCTCTTGCTCATAATGCTTGTTGAAGAGTATCTCCCAATCACGGCTTCCCTCGACCAGCCTGCTGGAATAGGTACTCAGAATTCTCCGCACTTCTTCTTCAATTTCGTCATCAATGATCAATTCATTGCTGATGGCGCGCAGAACGTTCATGCGCAACTCTTCCGGCTCGACGAGAAAATCCACATCCTCGCACTCTTCCATATCCTTGACGACCAGATTCGTTAAATGGTTGATCTTCTCGCGGCTGAGTTTCATGGCCGCGCTCTCCTATCAGTGAAAGGGAACTGAAAATTCTCACCATCCGTTAAAGCACGAGATTTCGCTCGCGCGCCAGCTTGGTTTTCACCATCGTAAACATTCGGCTGTAGTCCACGTTGCCCCTGTCCATTTCCTCCTCGAAATCCCGCAGGATCTCCTTGACCTCGTCGTTGAGGCGGTCCTCCACCATCAGATCCGCTTCGATGACGTGCGAAATCCGGGTCCTGAGCACTTCATGGTTCGAATCCTCGGACATCAACTCACGACGAATCAGCCTCTCGACGATCTTGTGGGCGATCCGCTCAATCATCTCTTTTCTCAATCTCATACCGGGCCCTCCCCAACAATTTATCAGGCCGGATCAGCTGCTTTGCTCCCGCGACGACCCTTGCGGTACTTCTTCAAGGCGGCTTCCAGATCCTGAGCGAACGCATCGCGCAATTCAGCCGGAGCCATCAACTCTGCTTCCTGACCGAAAGACATCAGCCATCGCCTGAAACCCCATACATCACTTACCCGAACCGTCACATCACGGCTCGACTTTCCCGATCTCTTCAAATGCTCCACCTCGCCGAACGCTTCTTTCATGAAGGCGACGACTGCATGAAGCGCCACGTCCTTCCCGAATCGGACCCTCACATTCAAACCATTATTCACCGCTTCGCGCAAGCACTCGGCCAGCAAAGCCTTCAAATCCAATTCCAGCGGCATCTGAAACGCCCCGGCCATGATGCGAACGCTCTCTATGCCTTCCAGATGCCAGACGTCCAAGGCGTTTTTTTCTGATTCCCGCGCCAGCAAATGATAGTTCCCCCCTTCAAAATGCAGGAGATAAGGGTCTATCTTCCACCAGCGTTTTCGAATCTCGCCCGCGCGGGCCGCCAAGATCCTGGCGGGCTTTCCTTTCTCTATCGCCTCGAACAAGGCGCCGCCGACCCTGCGCTGCCGCCCATGTTCCCTGAGCGTTCCCACGACCCCGGCGTAGCGCGGCTCCACGCCCTCCGCATAGGCACGCAAAGCCGCAGGAATATAACTTCGCAGCCGGCTGAAAACGCCGCTGACGCTGTCGCCGAGTGACTGCTCCCTTAACGGACTGCTCGGCATATCCCGCATCATGCACAGGGCGTAATACAATGACGCCCACTGAGAAGGCGAAAACGGCTCCGGAACCGAATCCACATATTCCCTCAACAAACGATACCGCATCCTCCGGCCCGTGCGAACCTTCTCCAGCGGGAATCCCGCCTTGCTCAAATGCGAAATGTCCCTTTGAAGCGTTCTCAAACTCCATGTCTGGCCGTCGCCTTCGACCGGTTCCTCGCTCAGGAGCGCCAGGAGTTCTTCATAGGACCAGCTTTCCCCGCTCTCCAGAGCCCTGAGAAGCCGCCAGCGACGAATGAATTGATCCCGAAGCGCCATATGGCGTTCCTTACATAACCGTCCGGCGAGTTTTCGCCCGTTTCGATAACTCAAGCAACAAACGCAAGGGCTGTGAGAACTGCCCCAGTCTATCCTGTTTGTGCGGGACCCCGTGACAATCGGATCCTCCCATGCACAAAAGCCCGTATTCTTCGACCATTTTACGGTAGTGGAACTGCGCGTCCGCATCCTGAGAGGGATGCTCCACCTCGATGCCCGCGAGTCCCGCTTCCGCCAGGGCCGGGATGACGTCGTCACACCCGCTCAACAAGGGATGGGCCAGCGTGGCGGCTCCACCGGCGTCACGAATGAGCTCCAGTGCGTCAAATGGAGTCAGGGTATTCAATTCCACGTAACAAGGCGCACTGTCGCCGATATATTTCTCAAAGACCTCCTCGCGCGATCTGGCGAACCCCTTATTAAGCATATACGCTCCCAACTGCCCCCGGGTGATGCTCGGGCTGTCCGCATAGACGGCGAAAAAATCCTCCTTGTCCAAGCGCAGGCCGGAGTGGTTCAACCGCTCGATGATTTCTCCCATTCTCTCCACCCTGGCGGAGCCGCGCGCTTTGATTTGCGCCGCCAGACGGGGCGTATCCGGCTGGATAAAATGGCCGAGAAGGTGCACGCTCCGACCAAGATGGTCGCAAGTGAACTCTATGCCCGGAATAAACTCTATCCCCAGCCTCTTTGCTTCCGCACTCGCGCGAGGCAAGCCCGCGACCGTATCGTGATCCGTGAGTGATATGACGCGAACCCCGGCGCGTTTCGCCCTTTGCATGAGTTTTTCAGGAGACTCCAACCCGTCGGATATATTCGAATGGGTATGAAGTTCCACGACCTTTTCATCGGGTGAGAGGCCATTGAAGTGAAAGTCATGCGACATGGATACAGATTCCTGGATGCGAGGAAAACGCCGGCTTCCGCCCGGCTCGATGAATGGAGCGGGCGATGGGATTCGAACCCACGACGTCCAGCTTGGGAAGCTGGCATTCTACCCCTGAATTACGCCCGCCTACATACGAACGATAGGGCCATGTCGCCGAGACTGTCAAGGAAATGAAAGGTAAAATAATACGATCGGTGAACGCTCCGTTACCTTGCCAGCGTCCACTCCTGGTTTTCATATCGAGACCGGGATATTTTCAGCGCCTTCGCATTTTCGGCACTCGTCAGCGCATCCGGGGAAAAGCGAAAGCCCAACACTCTCTCCAAACCCGCCTTCAGAGCTTCGGCCACCTCATGAAACGGGATTTCCTCGCCCAGAACTTCCCAAAGTCCAATTGCGTGCGCTTGACGAAAGAGCAGACGTTCGGCCCCCCTCGGTTTGAGAAGACTCGCGAGCCGCTCCTCTGAGGAACGAAGCAGGACGCTGCCGTGCTGCAAAACCGCGCCGGCGTCGCGGCATTGCGCGCTGCCCACCATCTTCTTGCCGCCAATCGCGAGCTCCCACACCGACGCGGTGGCGAAACAGGAACCTTGCGAGGCGTATGCGCTCCCGCTCGGGGGAGCCAGTTCGACCTGCGCCCCCAAGGCCGCCAGCCCTTCTGCCAGCCCTTGGCTGATTCTGCGATAGGTTTCCTCAATCGCATCGCCGAGCTGCGCCTGCGGGCCGGTGATGGAATACGTCAATTCACAATCGTGGAGCACCGCCCGCCCGCCGGTGAGTCTCCGGCAAATATCGATTCCCTCATCCGCGAGTCGTTCCAGGAAAATATCGCGCTCGGCAGCCTGTCCGCGGCCCAGGGATATGGCCGGAGGCGACCAGGCGTAGACGCGAAAGGTGAGGGGCGCCTCCTCGGGAGGCCGGCCTTCTCCCAGATGCGTCCGGCAACTCTCGAACAACAACTCATCCACCGCCATGTTCCATGCGGCGGTAGACCCACCCGTGTTCAAGAAGCGTGCGTGGGGGGTGTTTCTCTTTTCAGGGTTTGCGGGTTCCATTCTCAGGCATAGTTCTCAACGGGCAAACAGGAGCAGACCAGGTTCCTGTCTCCATAGGGGTTGTTCACCCGCTTGACGGGAGGCCAGTACTTCGCCGCGCACACCCAGGGCAGCGGGAAGACGGCTTTCTCGCGCGAATAGGGGTGAGTCCATTCATCGGCCGCGATGTCCGACGCCGTATGGGGCGCGTTCTTGAGAGCGTTGTCTTCCGCGCTCATCAGCCCGTCCGCGATTTCCTGGATGTCGCGTCTGATGTCGATCATCGCATCGCAGAAGCGATCCAGCTCTTCTCGCGATTCGCTCTCCGTCGGCTCGATCATCAAGGTTCCCGCCACCGGGAAGGACATCGTGGGCGCATGGAAGCCGTAATCCATCAGGCGCTTCGCAATGTCCTCGTTCGTCACGCCCGAAGTTTCCTGGAGGGGCCTGATGTCGATGATGCACTCATGCGCCACCATGCCGTTCGCTCCTTTGTATAGAACCTCATAGTGGGGCTCGAGCCTCCTGGCCACGTAATTCGCGTTCAGAATGGCCACCTGCGTCGCCTTGATGAGGCCCACGCCGCCCATCATGGCGATATACATCCAGGAGATGGGCAGAATTCCCGCGCTCCCCCAGGGAGCCGCGGAGATCGCATCGACGCCCGTCTCCGGCCCGACACCCGGAACCACCGAATGCTTCGGCAGATAGGGAGACAGATGCTTCACGACGCCGATGGGGCCCATGCCGGGTCCGCCGCCACCGTGGGGGATGCAGAACGTCTTGTGGAGGTTCATGTGGGAGACGTCGGGGCCGAACTCGCCGGGCTTGCAGATGCCGACCAGGGCATTCAGATTCGCGCCGTCCATGTACACTTGCCCGCCGTTTTGGTGGATAACCTCGCAAATCTCCACGATGCCCTCTTCAAACACGCCGTGGGTCGAGGGATAGGTGATCATCAAGGCGGCCAGTTTTTCCGAAAATTTCCCGGCTTTCTCCCTTAGATCGGCAATATCCACGTTCCCGTCCGAATCGCAATCGACGACCACCACCTCAAAACCGGCCATGACGGCGGTAGCGGGGTTCGTTCCGTGGGCCGAACTGGGAATCAGACAGATGTTCCGGTAACCCTCGTTGTTGCTCTCATGGTATTTGCGGATGACCAGCAAACCGGCGTATTCCCCCTGCGCGCCCGAGTTGGGCTGCATGGAAATCGAATCGAACCCCGTGCACTCGGCCAGCATGTTCTCAAGGTCTACGATGAAATCCCGGTATCCGCGCACCTGCTCTTCGGGCGCAAAGGGGTGAATCCCGCCGAATTCGGCCCACGTCACGGGGATCATCTCGGTGGTGGCGTTCAGCTTCATGGTGCACGAGCCGAGCGGAATCATCGAGCGCGTGAGCGCGATGTCCTTTTCCTGAAGGCGGTAGATGTAGCGCAGCATTTCATGTTCGGCGTGGTAGGAATTGAAAACCGGATGCGTCATGTAGGGCGAGGTTCTTCTAAGAGTTTCCGGAATTCTCTCCGCCGCTTCGGCCTCGACGTCATCGAACGATATTCCGGCTGAATCGTCTGGTGAGAAAACCTCCCAGAGCGCTTCTATTTCTTCTCTGCGGGTGGTCTCATCCAGGGCGATTCCGACGGTATCATCATCGAGCGCTCTCAGGTTCATTTGCCGCGCCGCCGCTTTTTCGATGATGCGGGCGGCGCCACTCCCGCCCACCCGCACCGCCACGGTGTCGAAGAAAGAATCCACCGCCAAAGCGTAGCCCATGCGCTCCAGGCCGTCGGCCAGCGTGCATGAAAGGCGGTGCGTTCTCTGCGCGATCCGCTCGACCCCTTTCGGGCCCTGGTAGACGCCGTACATGCTCGCGATGACAGCCAGCAGGACCTGGGCCGTACATATGTTGCTCGTGGCGCGCTCGCGGCGAATATGCTGCTCTCTCGTTTGCAAGGATAATCTCAGGGCAGGTTTTTCGTCCGCGTCGATGGAGACGCCGACGATGCGGCCCGGCATGGCGCGCTTGAACTGCTCCTTCGTCGCCAGATAGGCCGCGTGCGGTCCCCCGAATCCCAGGGGAACGCCGAAGCGCTGCGAATTGCCCACGACGACGTCCGCCCCGAACTCACCGGGTGGTTTCAGAAGCGCCAAAGCGAGAATATCCGCCGCGACGACGACGAGGGCATCGGTCTCGTGCGCCCTGGCCGCAAAATCGGCGTAGTCGAATATCTCCCCGTCCGTTGCCGGATACTGAAGCAAGACGCCGAAAACGTCCTCGGCCAGCCCGCCTTCTCGATGATCGCCCACCACGACTTCGATGTCTTGAGGCTCCGCCCTCGTGCGCACGACTTCAATCGTCTGGGGGTGGCAGTCTTTCGAGATGAAGAACTTGCGCCCCTTGTTCCTGCTTGCGTTCATCACCATGGTCATCGCCTCGGCGGCGGCCGTGCCCTCATCGAGCAAGGAGGCGTTGGCGATCTCCATGCCGGTGAGGTCCATGATCATGGTCTGAAAATTGAGCAGCGCCTCCATGCGCCCCTGCGAGATTTCCGGCTGATAGGGCGTGTACGCCGTATACCATCCCGGATTCTCCAGGATGTTACGGAGAATGACGGTCGGAGTGTGGCAATCCGAATACCCCATGCCGAGCATGGACTTGAACACCTGATTCCGGGCCGCAAAAGAGCCTAAATCGGCCAGGGCCTGCTGCTCGGTTCTGGGCGCGGCGATATTCAGCTTCGTATTGGAGATGATGGATGAAGGGATCGCTTTTTCGACCAGATCGTCAAGGGAGTCCAGACTGATCGCCCCCAACATCGACGCGATGTCCGCATCGCTCGGCGCGATGTGGCGATGAATGAATTCTCCCCGATTTTCGAGATTCTCAAGAGACAAGCGAGATTCCGGCATGAATGCGCCCCTTCAGGTTATGGGGATTCAGGCGGACACTTCATTTCCGCTCCGGCCCAAGGGAGATAAATAACTGCTTCAAGCCCAAAGGAGAGAGCCGGTTCGGGCTAACCGCTTTCCTCCTCGATATACGCGCGGTACGAATCGGCTTCCAGGAGATCGTTCAACTCCGATTCGTCTTTCATCTCCACCCGAATCATCCAGCCGTCTTCATACGGCTCGGAGTTCACGAGTTCGGGTTGATCTTCGAGCGTAGTGTTCGACTCGAGGACGACGCCGGAGACCGGCGCGAAAAGGTCCGATACCGCCTTGACGCTCTCCACGACGCCGAACGTGTTGTTCGCTTCCACCTCCGTGCCGACTTCGGGCAGCTCGACATACACCACGTCTCCCAGTTCGGATTGGGCGAAGTCCGTGATCCCAATCACCGCGATGTTCCCCTCTACTCTCACCCACTCGTGTTCTCTGGAATATTTGAGGCCGCTCGGTAGTTCCATGCTCCTGAATGCCTCCCTCTTAGATGACGGCAGTTTCTTATGATTTGTTATGAGAAAGCGGAATTCACTCCGCTAGCTTTTCCTGTAAAAAGGCGTCTTCACTATCTGCGCCCTTCTGGCCTTGCCGCGAATGTCGATTTCGAGAGCAGCACCCTCATCCGCGTTCGACGCAGGAACGTAGCCTATCCCGATGGCTTTGCCAAGAGAAGGGCTCATCGTCCCGCTCGTCACCTCGCCGGCGACCTCGCCCTCGATCAGGATGGGCGCTCCATGACGAGGAATACCACGATCCACCATCTCGAATCCAACCAGTTTTCGCTTTATTCCCTCGGCCCTCAGGGCCAGCAATTTCTCCCTGCCGATGAAATCCCCCGCCTTGTACTTCACCACCCAGCCGAGACCCGCCTCGAGCGGGTGGGTGGACTCGTCGATGTCGTTTCCATACAGGGCGAATTTCATCTCGGTGCGCAAGGTATCCCGCGCGCCGAGGCCACAGGGCTTGAGTCCCTCGCCCCCGCCCTCGCTTATCAGCGCATCCCAAAGCGCAGGCGCATCGGCCGATTTGCAATAGAGCTCGAAGCCGTCCTCACCCGTATAACCCGTGCGGGAGACTAGAACCTCACATCCCGCCACGTCCTTGTACCGCGCCCCGTAATAGGGGACGGCGGCGAGGTCGCCTCCCCCCGGAATCAGTTTCGCGAGGATAGGTTCCGCCTTGGGGCCTTGCAAAGCGAGGAGGCCCGTCTCGTCGCTCACGTTTTCGAACGCGCAGTCCTCGGTGCGGTGGGAAGCCATCCATTCCCAGTCCTTTTCGATGTTCGCCGCGTTCACGACGGCCATGTAGCGCTCCTCATCAAGCCGGTAGACCGTGAGGTCGTCCACGATACCGCCCGCCTCCCGGCACATGGCCGCATAGAGGACGCCCCCCACTTCGAGCCTGCGGACGTTGTTCGTGACCATTTTGTGGATGAAAGCACCCGCTTCTTGCCCGCGCGCCTCGAACTCGCCCATGTGGCTCACGTCGAACAGACCGGCGGCTTCCCGCACCGCACGGTGCTCTTCGATCACGCCCGTGTACTGGACGGGCATCTCATAGCCCGCGAAGGGTACCATCTTGGCGCCTGCGGCCTTGTGGGTTTCATAGAGGGAGGTTCTGCGCAGTTCCTGGTCGGCATTCGTCATGACAACCTCACTTAGCGACTGATATTACTGCCCTTCATGAGCCTTACCGCGTATCGAAACGAATTTCAAGAGGATTCATACTCATTGAGGTTGAGAACAATCCTGGGACAGCGCGATAAACTTACAAGTGATTTTATTTCAATGACTTGTGATTTTATTCGCTCACGCGAACGCGCGGATTCCGGTTTCAAAACCTGCGATGATGAGCTTCTGTATCTGGCTGGTTCCCTCGTAAATGGTCGCCACGCGGGCGTCGCGCATATAGCGCTCCACGGGATACTCGTTGCTGTAGCCCATGCCGCCGTGAATCTGAATCGCGTCGTTCGCGCAGCGAAGGGCCGCCTCGGAGCAGTAGTATTTGGCGATGGAGGTCTCGCGCGTATTCGGTCGCCCTGCGTTCTTGAGTTCGCCCGCCCGGTAGAGCAGGAGCCTGCTGGCGTCGATGTCGACAACCATGCGGGCGATCATGTCCTGTACGAGCTGGTGCGCCGCGATAGGCTTGCCGAACGTGTGGCGTTCTTTCGCGTAGGCGACCGACGCTTCCAGCGATCCCTGCGCGATTCCCAGACAACCCGCGCCCACGGAATAGCGCCCGTTGTCGAGCGCGCTCATCGCGACCTTGAAGCCGTCGCCCACCTCTCCCATCAAAGCATCGTCGGGCACTTCCACATTCGCCAGGAAAAGCTCCGCCGTGTTGGAACTCCTGAGGCCCAGCTTTCCGTGCATGGTTCGCGCCTCGAAGCCGGGCAGGTCGGTCTCCACCAGAAACGCCGCCATCTTCCGGGGGTTCTCGCGATCGGTCTGCCCGATCACAAGCGCCAGTTGCGCGACGCCGCCGTTGCTGATCCATATCTTCTGGCCGTTCAGCTTCCAGCCGCCCGAGGTTTTTTCCGCAAAGGTCTTCAGGTGCTGCGCGTCCGAACCCACGTCCGGCTCCGTCAAGCCGAAACACCCGATCCACTCCGCCGAGCAGAGTTTCGGTAAATACTTTTTCTTCTGCGCCTCGCTCCCCCACTTCAGGATTGTGGTGGCGACGAGAGAGAGCTGCACCGACAAGACGGTGCGCACCGAGCTGCACGCCTTGCTTATCTCCTCGTTCATGATGGCGTAGGAGATATAGTCGAGACCCGCACCGCCGTATTCCTCGGGAATCGGCCCGCCGAACATGCCCAACGCGCCCATCTCGGCGACGACCTCCGCCGGGTACCTTTCTTTCTCATCGTTCTCACGCGCTACGGGAACGATTCGCCTTTGGGCGAACTCCGCCGCCGTTTCCTTGATCAGCCGCTGGGTCTCGTTGAGTTCAAAATCCACGGTCGTCTCAGGATGTGAGGCTTAATCGTAGGTGAAAAAGCCGCGGCCGGACTTTCGGCCCAGGTGGCCCGCCTTGACCATCTTGCGGAGCAGGAAATTCGGCCGGTAGCGCGTATCGCCCAGTTCGCGGTAGAGCGTCTCCGTCTTGGCGAGGTGGATGTCAACGCCGATCAGGTCGATGAGTTCGAGAGGCCCCATGGGCAGGCCTGCGCCCATCTTCATCGCCTTGTCGATGTCCTCGGCGGACGCCAGACCGCCCGCATAGACCTCTACCGCTTCGTTGAGCATCCCCGCCAGCACGCGGCTGCCGATGCCCGCCGGGCTGTCGAAATTCGCCATCACGGGCGTCTTGCCGAGCCGCTCGGCCAGGTCGCGGGCTGCTTCCACCGTCTCTTTCGAGGTGCCGAGACCCGGCATGATCTCGACGAGCTTCATCACCAGCGGCGGATTGAAGAAGTGCACGCCCACCACCTTCTCCGGCCTGGAAGTGGCCGCCGCCATCTCGGTGATGGAGAGCGAGGTCGTGTTCGACGCGAAAATCGCGCGCTCGGGCGCGGCCTCATCCAAAGCGGCCAGCACCTCTTTCTTGATCTCCATGTTCTCAAAAACGGCTTCCACGACGACGTCCACATCCGCCGCTTTCGCGTAGCCCGTCGCAGGCAAAATGCGCGAGAAGATGGCGTCTTTCGCCTCAGCAGACATCTTGCCCTGCTCGACGCGCTTCGACGCGCGCGCCTCAAGACCCCCGATAGCCTTCACCACCATCTCTTCATTCAGGTCGGTCAGGACCACCGGAATCTCGTTTTGCGCGAAAAGCTGGGCGATCCCTGCGCCCATCGTGCCGGCGCCCACCACCATTGCCTTTTCTATTC
>WTGD01000099.1 GCA_011523725.1 Nitrospinota bacterium | reverse complement strand
ATCAGGAACTGGCTGCCGCCCGCCAGGGCGAAGAATTCCGCCCTGCGCTCATCCGATCGTGTGAGCGCCTTCAGAAGCGCGTCGGGGTTGTCGCGGGTGCCCAGAATGCGCTCGAAATTGCTCAGGGCGCGTTCGGGGTCGAAAGTATTGCGCAAAGAAGACAACAACTGGAGCAAAAACTGAGAATTGCTGCGCGGGAAAGCGGGATGCAAGGCCAGGGATTGGAGGTTTCTGGTGACGCCTACCGGGTCGCCGACCCCGATCAGGGCCAGGAGATCCTTCGCCGCGGGAGTAGGGGCGCCGCCGGGCAGGAGTTTCTCGATGTGGGGAAACCCCGGATGCTCCTCAATCTGAACGCTCATAAGGTATCCCTCCGCACAAACCATGAAGGACTAGCGCATGGGGTCTCCCGGATCCGCGGCAGCCTGATGAAGAGCCGAATCCCCCTTCGTTCCGGGCAGCCATGAAAAGGCGACCAGACTCCCCAGGCAGGCGATGCCGATTGCTCCGAAAACGAACTCCAAGCCGTATGCGTCCGCCAGTATACCCAGAAAAAACAATCCCAGGCCAACAAAAATCTGGTTGGCCGTAAAAATAACGCCGACGACGCTTCCCGCCAGCCTGGGCGGACTGACCTCGAACCCGTATGCGAAAATCACCGAGCGCATGGAGATGAGAAAAACGCCGACCGCCGCGATGCAGACGTAGAGGAAAATTCCTGTGCCTGCGTAGGGGACCAGGAACAGCGCGACTCCGCCGGCGGCGGTCCCGATGAAGAGAATCAACTTTCGGGAAATCCTGTCGGAAAGATAGCCCACGATGGTTTCGGGAAAAATGGAGGCCGCCGAATAGACGCCGAGCGCAATGCCCAGGGTGCTCGGCCCCACGCCGTACTTTCTCACCAGCAATATGGGCAGAAAAATCGAGACGATGTTGTGCGCGAGCGTCCGTACGCCCGAGAAGACGCAGGCCCCCATCATGCCGGGGTTCTTGATGAGCGCATCCACGGAATTACCCGGGGTGATGGCGGAATCGGGTTTTCGCTTTCCGCTGATCTGGAAAGGTTCGAGAAAAACCCACAAGAGCATCGCCGTGAGAAAAAGGGGAATCGTGTTCGCCAGCAAAACGCCCCGCCACGTCATGACGAGGAGCAGATAGCCCGCGATGATGGGCGCCAGGGTCTGACCCAGGTTCGCGCCCGTGCCGTGAACGCCCAGCGCGAAACCCTTGCGGCCCTCGAAGCGCATTCCCAACAGACCCATGGAGGGTGGGTGCCAGATGTGCGTCGCAAGGCCGCTCAGCCAGATGATGGGCGCCAGCGTGAGAAATCCCGTCGCCAGGCTCGCTCCGCCGTAGAAGAGTCCCACGGAAGCCATGCACCCGACCAGGAGCCATTTTCCGCCCCCGTAGGAGTCGATGACGTAGCCCGTCCCCACGCTGCTGAGGGCGCTCATCACCGCTCTGCCCGTGAAGAGAAGCCCCACCTGGGTCAGCGTGAGCCCTAAGTCCGCCGTCAGATAGGGGATGACGGGCCCCAGAACGCCCTGGAACCAGTGTTCACAGGCGTGGCCGGTGGTGAGCAGGGCGAGGATTTGCCATTTTTTCAAGGGCGTGTCTTTCCTGGCGATTTGATGGCGCGAATTGGAGATGAGAAATCCTAGCATCACGGTGGTCGGGTGAAAAGGCGCGGGAAGTTTTGCGCAGTTTCCATACGGGAATCGTCCTTCGCCTTGTCGCCTCGTTTCGGCGTCGTACCGGGCGGAGAGGGAGGGAATGCCGGAATTCGGAGCGGACGGAGATGGACGAAAGGCGCGAATCCAGCGACGCTTGGCGTGCAAATGCGGGCTGTTGCGGGGAAATGCGGGAGAGCCGGAAAATTTTTTTTGCCCCTGAATCTGAGTGGGGACACTAAGATATAAAAATAAATCTTTGTATTATAATGATTTACAGGCGAATTATTTTTCAGAAATTTATCGAAAAACCCCGTGAATTTATCGAATTTTATCGAAAATATTATTATTTTTATTATTCTCGCCGCGTTCGGGTCCACCGGTACTCCCGCTCTCTTCGCCGCGCATGCCACCGCATCCCGAAGACGGCGCGGTTGGGTGTTAAGCGCGAGTGCGCAGCGATCGGTTGCGGCCTGCGCGGAAGACTTCGCCGTCGTCATTCTCGCCCCCTCGCCCGATTCCATGAGTTGGCCTCCTCTCCTGTTCGTTCCGCTCCAGGTGAAGCGGGAAAATCGCTTTCCTGCGCCGCGCGCACGATACCGAATCCCGGAGGCTTCGCGGGCATCGCAAATGCGGGCAAATGCGGGATCGGTCGCGACCGGTGCGGGAGCGTTCGACGCGACCTCCTCGCGGCTGTTGAAAAAACCCGATGCGGCGCAATCCCCCTTCATTGTCCTGCGCCGCCCGCCTC
>WTGD01000207.1 GCA_011523725.1 Nitrospinota bacterium | reverse complement strand
GTGCAACGTCATCGACACGGCGGTGAACTATCGCTTCCAGCGCAGCGAGAGGAGCGTCCGCGCCGCACTGGACGATCTGTTCGCGGGGGGCGAGGTGAGACGCGAGGCGCTGGTGATATCCACCAAGGGCGGGTTCATCCCCTTCGACACCCATCCGCCGAGCGGGCAGGCGGATTTCATGGACTATTTAAGAAAAACCTATTTCGAGCCCGGCGTTTGCGCTCCAGAGGACATCGTCGCCAACTGCCACTGCATGACGCCCGCCTACATCCGGCACGAACTCGACGCGAGCCTTGAGAACCTGGGCCTCGAAACTATCGACATCTACTACGTCCACAACCCCGAGACGCAGCTTCAGGAGGTCTCGCGCGAGGTTTTCCTGGGCAGGCTTAAAGAAGCTTTCGAGACGCTCGAGGGCGCGGTGGCGGAGGGGAAGATCAGGAGCTACGGCACGGCCACCTGGAACGGCTACCGCATGGAGCCGGGCGAGGGGGAATATCTCTCGCTGGAGGAGGTCCTGGGTGCGGCGCGGGCAGCAGGCGGGGAAGATCACCATTTCCGGGTCGTTCAACTGCCGCTGAACCTGGGGATGCCCGAGGCCTTCTCCAAGCCGAACCAGAAGCTGGGCGATGAGACGACGTGCTTTCTCGCCGCCGCCGCCAAGAGGGGCGTCACCGTCATGACGAGCGGCTCCATCCTCCAGGGGCGCGCCGCCCAGGGGCTTCCCCCCGTGATCGGGGAGGTGTTTCCGGGGTTCGCCACCGACGGGCAGCGCGCGCTCCAGTTCACGCGCAGCGCGCCCGGCGTGGCCGTCGCCCTGGTGGGGATGCGCCAGGTGGCCCACGTCGCCGAGAACATGGAAGTCGCCAAGTCCCCGCCCGCTCCCTTCGAGGACTTCATCCGCCTGTTCCGCGAAGAGTAGTTTCAGAAAAAATCTCTTGTGCGCGCTTTTCCCCGCCCGCCTTCTTCCCCTAGAATGCGCGGCGATTCTCGACGCTAAGCTTCTCGACATCATTCATTCCAGACGGAGGAAACATGCCCAGACCCTGGTATCATCCAAACCCCATTCGCGGCGGCGGCAACGACGCCTACACCGGCGTGGACCACGTGCTCACCGAACCCTGGGAGGAGGAGGCGCACAACGTCCGCCTCGTCGCCCATTCGGACCTGAACGGCTGGGGCGACGCCTTCCAGATCCAGGTGGGAGGCGGCATCTGCTACGTCGCGGCCTCGGGCGTGAACGGCCACGACGGCATGACGATCCTGGACGTCACCGACCCGGCGAACCCGAAGATCATCAACCAGCTCGTCGACAGCCCCGCGGCGCGCACGCACAAGGTGCTCCGCATCAACGACGAGGTGTTGATCACGAACTCGGAGCTCAGGCCCGCCCTGCGCGATCAGTACCCCGACGCCATCGGCGGTCTGCGCATCTTCGACAACCGCGATCCGTTCGCGCCTAAGTTCGTGAACTACGTGGAGACGGACGGCTTCGGCATCCACCGGCCGATCTACGACCGGAAGCGCCAGCTCATGTACAGTTCGGGCTTCAAGGACGGCTATGCGGGCAAGGTGCTCCTGGTCCACGACATGAAGGACCCCTGGGCGCCCGAGTTCATCGGCATGGGCCACGTTCCCGGCCAGAAAGAGGGCGAAGAACCCTCCTGGGACCCCGAGATCGTGGGCGACGGCGGGTGGATTCACGAGGGGAATCCCTGGGGCAACTACGTGACGGCGGGCTATTGGGACGCCGGCATCGCGCTGTTCGACCTCACCGACCCGGCGAAGCCCGAACTCATGTGGCGGCACAACCCGCACGAGACGCACGGCTGGGCGGGGTGCTACCACAGTTTCATCGTGCCGGAGGGGTCTGAGTTCGGCATCGTGACGCAGGAGACCACCACGGTGAACTGCGATCATCCGCCCGCGTTCGTGACCTTCTATGATTTGAGGAACATCCACGAGCCGCTGCCTGTGAGCACGTTCATGCCGTATGAGATCGACCCGATCGAGATGCGGCCCCTCGATGACAAGTGGAACAAGACGGGCTCGCGCCACGGCGCGCACAACATCTGGCTCGACATGACGAAGGACGACCTCATGTACATCACCTGGTTCAACGCGGGCCTCCGCGTGGTGGACTGGTCGAACCCCTTCCGTCCCAGGGAGGTGGGCTACTACATCCCCGCCGGCACGAAGGAGCGCTGCTGCCCGCAGAGCAACGACGTGCAGGTGGACAAGGACACGGGCCTCATCTACATGGCCGACCGCTGGGGACTGGGCCTCCACATCATGGAGTACACGGGCTGACCTTCAATGATTGGGGCTGTTAAAAAGCCCCGCGAAACATTTTTGGGTTTCAATCACGCTTTTGAATTTCACTCCCCCCTTGAGGGGGAGTCGATGAAGCCGAGCGGTTTGTGCGAAG
>WTGD01000189.1 GCA_011523725.1 Nitrospinota bacterium | reverse complement strand
CCCTTGACAGGGGGGTAAAGGCGATGCCCCCCGACGAGTGGGTGATAGAAAAGCCCCCCTGACAAGGGGGGTTGGGGGGTTATTCCTTTGACAAAAGCTTATTCTACAACCCCGCCTTGGTCGGGTCTGACACCGGAATCACGGTGAGCGCTCTCGATTGGGAGGCAACAACCCTTTTGAGGAACTTTCTCACCAACCCCCTATCCGCCGCCAAGAGCCGCGAGCCGCTCGGCCGCCTTTTGGTGAACAAGCCGCTCAAAGGCGTCTTCGGGCGGTAATCCTGTCGCGCGCTCGAGGAGATCGCGCGCCTTCGCGCGGTTCCCCCCGGCATCCAGGCTCAGAAGGCCTGTCGCATACTCGAACAGCGCCACCTTGTCCCGGGGCGCCAATTCGAGCGCCCGTTTGAAATGGGCGAGCGCCTCCTCTCCGCTCGCCCCGTAGAGCAGAGCGGCGAAGAACCCCCCCGCGCCGAGGGCGCCCGCATGCCAGGCGGCCAGGCTGACGTGGGCGGCCGCCATTTTCGGGTCCAGCCGAAGCGCCTCCTCGATCGCCTCGCGCACTTTGGTCGCGTAGCCCTCCTTGAGCGCCTTCAGCGCCCCGGCCACCTGCGCGTGGCGTCCCATGGCGTGGGCCAGTTGGAGATGGGCCTGCGGGTTGGCCGCGTCGAGCCGGACAGCCTCGCGCGCGAGTTCCTCGGCCCGCCTGAACAAGCCCGCTTTCTCGTCCTCCGGCGCGACGTAGTAGCCGTGAATCGCCAGTGAATCGGCGGCCAACGCATAGCCTTCCGAGGTTCCGGGAGCCCGGGCGAGATCGGCGGCTTCCACGAAGCGGCCCTCGGCGTATGCGGCGCGCGCCTCTTCGATCGACTGCGCGGGGGCAACCCCCGCCGGCGCGAGCAAGCACACGATTGCCAGGCAGATGCGGTATATGGACTTTTTCATGACGCGCTTCCTGCGGAGCGGCGGATTCCGTGGCCGTTTCGGTTCAGGAGGGTATGATACGAAAATCGCAAGGGGCGTCCGCTTCGCAAAGAAGCCGCCCCTCCCCGGGGTTGTTGAAAAAGTCCCATCTGCGCCCCCCGCAAACCGCCAACGCCTCTTTCTTCACCCTGAGTAGCCGCCGAAGGCGGCGTATCGAAGGGGCGTCCCTCGATACGGCCCTTGCGGGCCTACTCGGGATGAGGGAGGTTTCTTTCGTCAGGGTTGCCACGCATCGGCGGGAAATGAAACGCCGCCGTGTATTCGCCCGTAACCGCAGATTGCCGTCATTCCGGCGAATGCCGGAATCCAGAGCCGAGGAGAATGGCGACGGCCCGGTTTTTTATCCCCCACTCATTGGCGGGAATACAGAAGAAAAAAACAAAGGCAAAGTCCCTGGATTCCGGCATACGCCGGAATGACGAACAAAACCGCACCACCTCGTAGTGGGCCATTTTTGTGAACGGCCCAAGGTCGCGACCACAGACAGGCGCAGGGGCCTGTCCACTACAGCCCCCTTCCCCGGTCGGCCCCATACGCCGAATCACGAAACAAGGACTGCTCCAACGACACCTCCCTACTCCGGCAGGCGGCGGCAAGGTTCATTCGGTGAACCCGGATGCCATCACGACGTCTTGCGGTCGAGAACCATCAGCAGGGGCGGAAGGAGCAGGAGATCCAGGACCAGCGCGAAGGAGAGCGTGAGCGCGACCAGGAGGCCGAGCATCCAGGTGATCGCGAATCCCGACGTGGCGAACACCAGGAAGCCCAGCACCAGGATCGTGGTCGTGGAGAACAGCGCAAAGCCCACCGAACGGAAGGTGGCGCGCACCGCCTCGGGTGAAGAAAGGCCCTCGCGCCGCGATTTCAGATACTTGCTCATGAAGTGAATCGTGTCGTCGACGACGATGCCGAAGGCGATGGCGGTCACGAGGGAGCCGGCGGGTCCCACCTCGCTGTACAGATAACCCCAGACGCCGAAGGCCATGGCCGCGGGGATGAGGTTGGGCACGAGGCTGATGAGGCCGAGGCGCAGACTCTTGAAAATCCCGATCAGGATCAGCGAAATGAGGATCATGCCGGTGAGCGTGCCCCACAACATGCTCAAGGTGTTCTGAATGGCCAGATGGGCGAAGATGAGGCTGTACCCCGACGCCTCTTTCGCGAGGCCGGGCGCGTTCGTGCTGAGCCATTTCTGCCCGCGCGCCTCGAGCGCGCGCAACTCCTCGGACTTGAGCCTCTTGAGCGTGACGGTCATGCGCGTCGCGGATTTGGCGACGTTGATGCGGTTGTTGAGGTCCATGCCGAAGGGAACCGACAGCTCGTAGAGCAGCAGGTACTGCGCGGCGAGGTCGGATTTTTCGGGCAGCCGGTAGAAGGCGGGGTCGTCGCCGTTCATGTTCTTGTTGAGGCGCTTCATGATGTCCGTAAACACCTGGACGTGCGCCACT
>WTGD01000228.1:9536-13914 GCA_011523725.1 Nitrospinota bacterium | reverse complement strand
CAGGGTGGTGGAATGACGAGCGGGGCCGGGTTTTTCATCGGGCATTCCCCTCGGGATGCCCGACCCCTCAAGAGTGGAGTGAAATTCAAAAGCGTGCGCGCAACCCAAAATCACTTCCCGAGGGCTTTTTCGATAGTCCCCTCCCGGTCGCGTTCGGGGCGCATTTGCCCGCAATTGCCGTCATGGGCCTCGAGGAGCGTTCGCGTATGATGGGGAAGCCGCCGGGCGCGTCCGGCGGAACTCGAATTTCCGAAAAATTCGATAAATTCCGGTAAAATTCGATAAATTCACGGGGTATTTCTATAAATTATCGAGGGGAAATGCGGGCAAATGCGGGCAGTCCCGGAGGCGTAAATCCTCCTCCCGGGAAACACCGGCGAGGATACCACGTCCCGGCAGGCGGTCGCGCAGCGGCAAATGCGGGCAGTTGCGGGGCGTTTCAGGGCGCGATGGCGGCCGCTCCGCCCATGTAGGGGCGCAGGGCTTCGGGTATCGCCACCGATCCGTCTTCTTGCTGGAAATTCTCCAGAACCGCCACGAGCGTCCGCCCCACGGCCAGCCCCGAGCCGTTCAAGGTGTGTAAAAACAACGGCTTGGCGCCCGCCTCCGGCCGGTAGCGGATGTCCGCGCGGCGGGCCTGGAAGTCCTCGAAATTGCTGCAGGAGGAGATCTCCCGGTAGGTGTTCTGGGAGGGCACCCAGACCTCGATGTCGTACGTCTTGGCGGCGGCGAAGCCTAAGTCCCCCGCGCACAGCGTGACGACGCGGTAGTGCAACCCCAGCAGTTTCAATACTTTCTCGGCGTCCAGGGTGAGGCTCTCGAGTTCCTCGTAGCTCGTCTCGGGGCGGCTGAACTTGACGAGTTCCACCTTGTTGAACTGGTGCTGGCGGATGAGGCCGCGCGTGTCCTGGCCGTAGGAGCCGGCCTCGCTCCGGAAGCAGGGGGTATAGGCCGTGTACTTGAGGGGAAGCGCCCCGCCGTCCAGGATTTCGTCGCGGTGGATGTTCGTGACGGGCACCTCGGCGGTCGGGATAAGGTAATACTTTCCGTCACTTACGCGGAAGAGGTCTTCCTCGAACTTGGGCAACTGGCCCGTGCCGGTCATGGCCTCGGGGTTCACCATGAAGGGCGGGAGCCACTCGGTGTAGCCGTGTTCGTTCGTGTGGAGATCGAGCATGAAGTTGATGAGCGCGCGTTCGAGCCGCGCGCCCGCCCCCCGGTAGAGCGCAAAGCGCGCGCCGGCGATCTTTGCAGCGCGTTTCATATCAAGTATTTCCAGGGCTTCACCCAGTTCGTCGTGCGCTCTGGGCGTGAAGTCGAAAACGGGTTTCTCGCCCCAGGTTCTGACCAGGGCGTTGTCCTCGGCGCTCCGGCCCTCAGGGGTGGTCTCATGCGGCGCGTTGGGCAGTTCCAGGAGGATATCGTTTTGATTTTGTTCGAGTTCCCTCAGTTCGCCCTCCATGGATTTGGCCTCGGCCGTCAGGCGCTGGTTCTCGGCCAGAAACGCCTGCACCTCATCCTCGGACGCCTTGCTGCGCTTGAGTTCGCCGATTTGCTTGCTGCGCCTTCTCACGTCGGCCACCCGGCTTTCGACCTGGTGGGTCAAGTCCCGTCTTCGGGCGTCGATTTCCAGCAAGCCCGAGAGGTCCCAGTCGCCGCCCCTGCGCGCGAGCGCGCGCGCCACCGATTCGGGGTCGTTCCTGATGAGGCGAATGTCGAACAATTGCCGCTCCTCCATGAGGTTTCCTTACGGGGTAGTGAACATAAAACGAGAGGTTTCGCGCGTCAATGGAAATATCCCTTTGGCGTGAAACGCCCGCGCTGGATTTTGGTTCTGTAAATGAGGTATTCTCGATGGATCGGATGCGTTCCCTGGTTCCGGCGATTATCAGGAGAGGGTGATGTTCGGCTTGATGCGGTTGATAGTGCGCTCTGGAGGCGCCATAGCTGTATGTCTGGGAATAGTGGGACTGGCGTTTTACGGCATCGCCCAGACGAGCGTCATGATAGTGGATGAACCTGCCCGCGGCATGAAGGTGCTGGGCGTCTTCTTCGGCCTCTCCATCGTGTTTTGCCTGATGCTGAAATGGGTTTTACGCCAGGCGATCGCGCAGGCCCTCCGGCCCATCGGCGCGGCGAAGGAGGCGACGTCGCGCCTCGTCTCCATCGGCGAGGAAGGCGGCAAAAAAGTGTTTCGCTCGCTGGGCAAAGGAACGCGGGACGCGGGCAGCACGCTCGCGTGGGCGGTGGGAGGAGCGGCCAGAACCCTGTGGCGCGTACGCTGTGTCTGGCCCTCCTCCTGGCGGAGACGCCGCCGGGAGGATGCGCAAAGGCCTGCGGATGTGATTCCCCTCAAACGGAATCAAGAGGGCCGCTGATCTCCGGGCACGCTCGAGAGCGTTTTTTCACCTGTCCGCCCCGTCTTCCCTTTGCTCGAAAATCAGATAGTGGCTTTGCTCCATGTTCAGGTTCTCGTAAACCGCCTGGGCCGCCGCGTTTTCCGCGTCGACGTATAGCTGCAGGCCGCAGGCGCCGGCTCCTTCGGCGAGATTCTTGATGTGGTGGTGCAAGGCCTTGTAGATGCCCTGTTTTCTCGCCGCCGAAACGACATATACGTTCTGAATCCACCAATACTCGGCGTCGTTCCAGTCGCTCCACTCCAGTGTGACCCGGATCTGCCCCAGAATCTCGTCTCCCCGATGCGCGAGGTAATACCGCCCCATCAATGGGTTTGACAGGGATTTTTCCACGCCCCGGCGGACTTTCTCGGGTTCCAGGCGCAGGTTTTCACTCTCCAGGGCCATCTCGATGTTGAACTGGACGATCGTTTCCGCGTCTTCGATGGTGGCCGGACGTATCTCGAAATTCATTTTTGCTCCGAATGCGTTGGGGTTTGGTCTCGACTGCTTTGACAGACCCTATCCAATCCGCCGCAGCAAGTAAAACCTGTACCGGGTGATATCATTTCCCGAGATTTGAGCCATGAACGATGTGTGGCAACGCGCCTGTTGAGAAAAAAGGGGCTTTACGCTCACAATGGATACGGGTGTGGAGCAATACTCTAATTTCCCGGCTTTTTCAGGAGCTTGTCCGCAAGGGTGTCATCAGGAGAAAGCAAACAGAATAAGCAGGCGGGCCGCCGGATCAGGATGTCTGATATGCGCTTGAAATTCATGGTGTTAATCGTTTCCGTGTTCCTTCTGGCGCTCCCGGCTGTTTTCCAGAAGATATCGAATGGCGGCCTCCCCTCCATCGAGGCTGCCGAGAAAAAAGAGATTCCCGGCAAATGGAAGCATTGGCGGGAATTCGTGAACGAGTATTTCCGCTATCCATTGCCTCCCATGGGTGAGGCGCCGAAATCATACGAAGGCGCTGAGCGCTCCCTTTTGCCGGAGAGTTGCGGGGGTTGCCATCCGGAGCAGTACGAACAATGGAGGACCACGCTTCACGCCAAGGCGATGAGTCCGGGCGTATACGGGCAACTCGTCGATATGTGGAAGGCGAATCCCGAGCAGGCGCAAAGCTGCAATGAGTGCCATGCGCCTTTGGCGGAACAGCAAAAGCGCGCGAAGTTTGGCGCGGGCCCTCCGGTGAACTGGCAGGAAAACCCGGCCCACGACCCGAAACTGGAGATGCACGGGCTGGCCTGCGCCGCATGTCACGTGCGCAACTGGCGGGTACATGGTCCACAGAAGCAAGAGACCCCCGAAGGCGCAGACGATACGACAAGCAAAGGCCCGCATGCCGGTGTGGAGCGCACGCTTTTTTTCAGCCGCTCTGAATTTTGCATGGGTTGTCACCAGCACACGTTTCCCGGGCCGAACGGAAAATCGATTCAGAACACCTACAACGAGTGGAAAAACTCCCTTTGGGGGCGGGAGGGCGTCTCCTGCCAGAGCTGCCACATGCCCGGGCGCGCGCATCTGTGGCGAGGTATACATGATGAGGATATGACCCAGGGCGCCGTGCGGATAGACGTCAGGGTGGGAGCGGAAGCGCATGGAGAAATCGTGACGGCCGAGGTTGAACTCACGAACTCAGGCGCCGGTCATTATTTCCCCACATACATTACGCCTTCCGTGGACGTGATCACCGAACTTGAGGATAAGGACGGGCGAACCATAGCGGGCTCAAGACAAACCAACGTAATCGAGCGGAAACTCTCGTCTGATTTCAGCCGTGAAATATATGACAAGCGCATTCCTCCCCAAAAATCCATCACGTTTCGATACAGAAGAGGACGGGCAGAAAGTGCGGCGAGGCTCAGGGTGCGCGTTCACGTGCGGCCCGATGCGTTTTATTACAATTTTTTCATTGAATTTCTCAAAAATCCCACCATCTCGAGTTTGTCGCGCAAGCTTATCACGCAAGCCCGGGA
>WTGD01000228.1:0-9526 GCA_011523725.1 Nitrospinota bacterium | reverse complement strand
GCCCGGGACATCGCGGCCGCATCAAGTTTTGATATCTATGATGAGAGATTCGAACTGAAAAACTAGACAGTCGATTCAGCGGCGCTTTTTTCTTGAACCGCGCGAACGATGTCCTCGGGTGCAATCGGCAGCCTGTTGAGGTTCAGGTTGGCCGGGTCCCCGATGGCGTCGGCGATTGCGTTCGCAATCGCGGGCGCCGCCGGGATGAGCGGCATCTCCCCCGCCCCTTTGGCCCCGAAGGGACCTTCTACGTCGGGTGATTCCACGATCACGCTCTCGATTTCCGATACGTCCAGACTGGTGGGGTTGAGTTGGCTCTCGAAATCGGCATGCTCGATGATGCCTTCTGCGTGGTGTATCTGCTCGGCAAGCGCCCAGCCGAGTCCTTGGGCGATGCCGCCCTCTATCTGTCCGTTCAGGGTAAGGGGGTTCATGGCGAATCCCACGTCCTGCGCGCTGGTGATTCTCAGTACTCTGGTTTCTCCCGTCTCGGTGTCGACTTCGACCTCGGCGATTTGGGTGGCGAATTCCGGCCCGGGCCTTGAGGGTTCGGGGTGGCCGCGCACGTTGTCCGTGCGATGGGGCGGATTCTCCCCGCGGTAGGAACCGCGGCCCGTCACGGGGCCGTCGCCTTTCCATACGGCCGAATACGCCACCTCGGCGAATGGGATAGCTCGTGAGGGCGCCGCGCGCACGAAAATGTTTCCTTCGCTGATGTCCAGGTCTTCCGGTGAGGATTCGAGCATGCGCGCCGCCTGGCGAAGCATTTGCTCGCGGGCGTCTTCCGCCGCCATGCGCACCGCGTGCGCCATGTTGAACGTAGTCCGGCTGCCCGCGGAGATGGCGTCGAAGGGCGTGGTTTCGGTGTCGGCGATGCGGACGCTCACCTTTTGGACTTCGGCCCCAAGAACTTCCGCCGCCACCTGCGCCATCACGGTAGCGGCGCCCGTACCGAGATCGGCGCAACCGGCCAGCACGGCCAGGCCCCCATCCTCGTTCACCTTCACGACGGCGCCCGATGCCCCTCCGCCGGTGGGATAGCGAGCAGCGCCGATACCCATACCGCGCTTGATTCTTGAGTCCCGTATTTCTTTCTTGTCTTGCCCCCATCCCGCCTTTTTGCCTGCGCGCTCTAGCGTTTCCTTGATGCTTACGCTCTGCAGAATCGTGCCGGCGGGGTCTTCGTCGTTTTCATCCATCGCGTTGAGGAGTCGAAATGCGAGTGGATCCATTCCCAATTCATGAGCGATACGATCTGTATGCCGCTCGCAAGCGAAGGCAACCTGCGCGACGCCCAGTCCCCGGTAGGAGCCACTGGGCGGAAGGTTCGTGTATACGAGCAGGCCATCGACCCTGACGTTTGGAATCTTATATGGCCCCGCGCTGGTGTAGCAGGATTTTCCCAACACCATCGGCCCCGTCATGCAGTAGGCGCCGTTGTTCGAGGTGATTTGCACGTGGCGCGCGACGATTTTGCCCTCCCGCGTCACGCCCGTGCGATAGCGCATGCGGTATGCGTGTCTCGGGTTTCCGGTGATGGTTTCCTCCTCGCGATTGAGCGTCAGTTGAACGGGCCGGTTCGATTTTCTGCTCAAAAGAATGGCCAGGGCTTCCATCAGATGCTGGGATTTGCCGCCGAAAGCGCCGCCCACGTGGGTGCTCACAATGCGCAGTTTGTTCATGGGGAGTGCGAGTATTTCCGAGGCGATGGCGCGCACCACGAAAGGGGCCTGTGTGGGCGAGTAGACTATCGTGCTGTCCTCGGGTCCGGGTTCCGCGAGCATCGCGCGGGGTTCGAGATAGTTCTGGTGAACGCGGGGCGTTTCGTATTCATCCTCGAAAACGAAGTCGGCGCGGGCGAGCGCCTCTTCGATAGGATCACCCGAGCGGATCAAAATATCGGCGGCTACGTTTCCGTAGCGCACGATGCCCGGGAATGATGCGTAATCATCCAGTGAGTCGTGCAGAAGAGGCGCATCGTCTTTCATGGCGTCGTCCGTCGTGAACACGGCGGGGAGCACCTTGTAATCGACATGAATTTTCTCGAGTGCAGCCTGCGCGGCTTCGGGGGTTTCGGCGGCTACGGCGGCCACGCGCTCGCCGACGTAGAGCACCTTGTCGACGGCCAGCAGCGGTTCATCGCGCACGAGCCTGCCGTGGCGAATGCCGGAGAAATCATCCGCCGTGACGACGGCGCGCACGCCGGGAACCTTCCAAGCGTCAGTGGTGTCGATTTTTTTGATCTCGGCGTGGGGGTGCGGACTAAGGAGCAATTTCGCGGTGAGGCAGCCTGGCCTTCTCAAATCATCGCCGAAATCGGCGAACCCGGAAACCTTCTCTTTGGAGTCGAGTCTCGGTATGGACTTGCCTAGAACCACATAATCGGACATGTGACCCTCATCATGATTTGGAAGGCATTATCCCACGATGAATCCCCGCCGACGGAAGTTGTGTCTTTGAGTCTATCTTACTTGCAGTTTCTCGAAAAATCCACGGATTCGCCTGGCGTTCGCACCGATGTCGCCTACGCCCACGCGGGATTTCGAGCGAATGTCGAGGCGCGTTTTTCCGCTGTTCGACGTGAGCCGTATGACGATGTCGTCGATGAACCCGTACCAGAAAGTTGCGTCATAGGCCTCGATGCGTCCTGCGGCTGGTTTTAATGATACCACGTGCCAGCCCATGGCGCGTGCGGCGTCCAGGGCGCGCCTGAAAACTTCCTCTTTCGAGGCCCGGAAAGTGAGTGGCATGACGTCCGGATACGCTTTTTTCTGGAGCCGCGCGATGCGCGCCCCCTCGTAGGCAGGCGGGTTCTGCGCCCCTTTTCTGAGCGGGAGCAGGACTTGAAAGGTGGGCGGGTTACGGGTGTCCGTCGTGATGTCGTGAATCTTGGGCACCCTTCTGGCGATCTGCATGTGCGCGTGGAGAAAACCAGCGACGATGAACCCCAACGCGACGCCGAGGGCAGCGCAGAGGGTTTTTTGTCTCGAAGCGTCGCGCAAAGCGAACAATCCTCCGGCCATGGAGACGGCCACGGAGATAAGCGCGATGATGGCGGCGGCCTTGAAAACCTGGAAGCCCGTGCTGAAATGCCACAGCCCCCAGCGATGGCCTAGACCTGACGCCGCCGCGGCCAGCGCGCAAGCAACTGATATGAACAGACCCACATACGACATGGATGAGAGAGCACGTGATTTGTTAGCCACGAATTTTATTTTTCAACCTCTCGATGGCGGCCTGCAACTCTTCGGGTCCTTCGGGATTCTGCTCCACATGCCCGAAGGCGTAATTGATCGAATTGGCAAAGTTTCTGTAGGCCGTAGTCGCGATGATGTCCACAATATTCTCTTCGCTGAAGCCGACAAGCCTCAGGCTATCGATGTCCGTTTTTTCCATTTCGTGGGGCGTGTGGGTGAATTTCTCCGCATAGGCGAGCATGGCGCGGTCCGCCGGGTCGAGGATTCCCGCTCGCTTCGGGTCGTCCAGCACCTCGGCCACTTCGGCGATGGAGGCGTCATCGCATGCGACACGGAACAACTGCCCGTGATTCATCGCTCAGCCGTATCACCCTCCATGTGCCGCCACGTAGAAAGCGAGCAACTCCGCCCGCCTCGTGCCGAGGCTGGAGCCGCCATGTACGGCGCTGCGGAGCATTTCACGCCCGGCTAAAACCCCAGGTCTTCTGCCTATCTCCAGAAACATTTTTGGAATGGGTTTTTTCGCCTTGCGCAGGTCATAGATGATTTCTTTCGTGGCTCCCTCCGCGGCGTCCGGAGAGATGGGTTGAATCCAGTTCATGACGTCCTCCTTTGATGATAAGGGAAGAGATTCTCAAGCATAGGAGAAATGCGCAAGCGATACGCTCCACATCAATGTATGTCTCCTCTTATTGATGAACGCATTCTTCAGCATGGGTTGTGTTGCTTATCGTGGTAGTCGTGTTTCATTATCAATGAGGTCGTTTTGCTCTTGCCTGCTCGGAGGACGCGATGGAATTTGATCCATCACTGGTCGTCATCACTGACCGGAAGATATTGTCCCAGGTTTCCGGGTGGAAACTGAGGGACGCGGTTCGGGCGGCCGCGATGAGTGGAGCCGGTATGATCCAGCTTCGTGAGAAAAACTTGAGCGGCGTGGAGTTGATTCGCTTGGCGGATGAGTTGCGAGAGGCTCTGGAGGGAACCGGCTGCGCCTTTACGGTGAACGATCGGGTGGACGTTGCCATGGCTTGCGGCGCGGACGGGGTGCATCTGGGACAGGGGGATTTTCCGCTCCCAAGGGCCAGGGCGATAGCCGGAGATACGTTGTTTTTTTGCGTGACAGCCGGAAAATCCGAATGGGAGTCGCGGGCCGCAGATGAGGACGCGGATTATATCTGCGTAGGTCCCATATATGCGACGGGGAGCAAAGCTGACGCCAGAGCGCCGATCGGGTCGGAAGGATTCCGGCGGATTATTGAACACGCCCCCGGCTTGCCCGCCGTCGCTATCGGGGGAATCGGCGTCGAAAACGTGGAGCCCGTCATCGAAGCCGGCGCCTCCGGTGTTGCCGTTATCGGCGCGGTGATGGGGGCGTCCGACCCGGAAGCCGCGACCAGGGAGTTGCGCAATCGAATCGAGAGGGCGAGAGGGTGAATGACAAATCAGCAAAAGAGATTGGCGAATTCGCCCTGATAGAGCGCCTGAGAAAAAAGCTCGGCTCGGTTGGAAACGATGCGGACGTCATCGTGGGGAACGGGGATGATGCGGCCATCATCAAGGCGGCGGATGGAAAATGCTGGGTCGTGACGTGCGATGCACAGGTCGGCGGCATGCATTTCCCGTCTTCGGAAAATGTTTCCGGTTTCGCCGTGGGTTACAAGTCGCTGGCGGTGAACATGAGCGACGTGGCGGCCATGGGGGGAAGGCCGCGTTTTGCTCTCATCTCATTGGGGATACCCGAAGAGACGCCCATTTCGTTTCTTGATGAGATGTATGGTGGCGTTCGCGCGCTCTCGGAGCAGTACGACATTTTGGTGCTGGGCGGAAACGTCACGCGGACGAGTGGTCCATTGTTCGTCGACGTGTTTCTCGTCGGCGAGGTGGTGGAAGAGAAGATACTTCGCCGGAGCGGTGCCAATATAGGGGATCGGATTCTGGTGACGGGGCATTTGGGCAATGCCGCAGCAGGGCTTCACTTCTCCTCCAGGCCGCACATCCAGCTTAGCGAAGACGTGCACGCCTCGATCACCCGCGCGCAACTCAAGCCGCAGCCCTGTGTTGCGGAGGGGGTAGCAATCTCGGAATCGGGGCTGGCCAACGCCATGATGGACATCAGTGATGGGCTGGCGGGCGATATCCGTCATCTGTGTGAGGCGAGCGGAGTAGGCGCGCTCCTCTGGGAATCCGAATTACCCGTTTCCAGCACCTTACTCGAAGCAGCCTCTGTCGCCGCGAAAAAGCCCAGCGAGTGGGCGCTGTACGGCGGAGAGGACTACGAACTTCTCGTCACGACGCCCCCTGAATCCGTTGAAGCGCTTCAGGAAATCGTCCGACAAGCGGGAGGGGCGCTGCTCACGCCCATCGGAGAAATAGTGCCGTCTTTTGAAGGGATTTCCCTTAAACGCGCAGACGGGATTTTTGCGCTGGAAAACTTCGCTTGGGAGCATTTTTCCGGGTGAAAGGTTTCGTTATAGATAAACAGCATATCACCCAAGCCAGACGCTCCCGTTGTGAAAGTTGATCTTTTTCGCGTTTGGCCCCGGAGTTTGTGTTCTGCGTCGGCTGAATCTGCGCGGATACGCAAAGATTCTCCCATCATCCCGATGCCGAAAGATGCGCGTTGAATTTCATCAAGATTCCTTGACAGACTGCCCCGTCCCTTTGCAAATTCTATACTTTCGCAAACACCTTCTAGCTTATTATTCAGGATGGGGATGATGGACGCACAGGGACCATTGAAGGGAATTCGCGTGTTGGACTTGTCCCGAATCCTTGCCGGGCCTTTTTGCACCACGATGCTCTCGGATCTGGGTGCGGAAATCATCAAGCTCGAATCTCCCGGAAACGGCGATGAAACCCGCACCTGGGGCCCTCCGTTCAAGAAAGGAGAAAGCGCCTATTTTTTGGGTGTGAACCACGGCAAGAAGGGTATCGTGGTCGACCTCAAAAAAAGCGAAGGCCTCGAGATAGCCCGCGCCATTGCAAAAAAGGTGGACGTGGTTGTCGAGAATTTTCGCCCCGGCGTCACGGAGCGCCTGGGCGTCGGGTATGAGGCGCTGTCCGCCTTGAATCCTCGATTGATATACGTGTCCGTCTCCGGCTTCGGGCAGACGGGCCCTTATCGGGAACGCGCGGGTTTCGACATCGTCGGACAGGCGATGAGCGGCATCATGAGCGCAACGGGAGAACCGGATGGCGGACCTTGCAAGGCCGGGGTTCCGCTCAGCGACCTCACGGCGGGCATGTGGGCGGCTTATAGCGTAAGTAGCGCATTGTTCGCCAGGGAGAAGACGGGCAGGGGGCAATACATCGATCTGTCGCTTCTAGACAGCAGTGTGTCACTGCTCACCAACCTGAGCGGTTGCTATTTCATGGATGGCAGCATGAGCGAACGGTGGGGTTCGGCCCATTTTCAAATCGTCCCCTATCAGGCGCTCAAGGCCAAGGATAAGGAAATCATCATCGGTGTCACGAGCGATCGGTTCTGGGGTTATTTCTGTGACATCATCGAAGCTCCCGAACTGGCGAATGACCCGAGGTTCGTAGACATCCCAAGCCGCGCGAAAAATCGCGATCAGCTCATCCCCATCTTGGAGCGGTATCTTTGCAGACGAAACGGGAATGAGTGGCTGAGATTACTGGAGGAAAAGGGGATTCCCTGCGGCCCGGTTTATGATGTCGGCGAAGCGCTCGAAGATAAGCAGGTTCGCCACAGAGGGATGGTGGTGGAAACGAATCATACGCTTCTGGGTAAAGTGAACACTACCGGTGTTCCTCCGAAATTTTCCGAGCATCCGGGCAAGGTGCAAGGACCGGCCCCTTTGCACGGCGAGCATACCCGCGAGATTCTGTCTTGTTTCCTGGGGTTCAGCGGCGAGAAGATAGAAACCTTGCTCAAGGATGAGGTGGTCGCGGAACCCAAACCCCGATCGGAAGTCGGAATTCCCCTGGAGGACTAAGGAACCCTGGACACCGCCTCATTCGGAGGACAAACGCTCGACCAACCCGCCAAGTAGCGCGCCTCTTGGAGCGATGGAGTCGAGTTCCAGGTATTCCTCATCCGTGTGCAGATTTCCCCCCACAGGTCCCAGACCATCCAGAACGGCGACCCCGAGCGGGGAGAGATAATTCCCGTCGGACCCCCCGCCGCTGGGTGCGTGCATAAATTTGACGCCCGCGTTCTCGGCGATTTCCGCCGCAATGGAGACGAGCCTTTCCGTTCCGGCGTTGAACTCCATGACGGGCCTCCCCCCCAGTATCTGGAATTCCGAGCGCGTTCCCTCGATATGGGGGCTGGAAGTAATGCGGCGCAATTCATCCGTCATGGAATCGAAAATCGCTTGTCGTTCCGCGCGCACCTCGACGTGGCAGGAAGCCTCATCCGCCACGATGTGCGGCCTGTGCCCTCCCGAGAGGCCGGTGATGTTGACGGTCCCTCCTTCGCGCTCGAGTTTCTGAATAGCCACCATTTGGTGGGCGAGTTCGTGTACGGCGCTTCTGCCTTTTTCGGGGTCGACGCCCGCATGAGCCGATACGCCGCTTACGAGCAGCCTTCCGAAGCAGCTTCCTTTCCGTGAGGAGACCGTCGAGCCGTTCGCTCGGCCGGACTCGATGATCAACGCAGCGGCGGTGTCTTCTCCGATTCGCTCTATAACTCCCCTCGACGAAGGATTTCCACGCTCTTCATCGGTGTCATATAAAATACTGATTTTCCCGAATTCCTCGAAACCCTCGGCCAGCAACGCTTCCATCGCGAATTGGCAAGTCACCAGACACCCCTTCATGTCGGCTACCCCGGGGCCATAGGCAATCTCGCCTTTCATGGTGAACGGTCTTTGCGCTGCAGTGCCTTCTGGAAAAACGGTGTCGCAATGCCCGATAAGGAATATATGGGGGCCGTTTTTCCTCGCGCCGTGAAACGTCGCCAGTAGATGATCCCCCGTTTCACGCGTACCCGGCATCATCTCCACCTCGGCTCCTATGGCGCGATACTTTTCCGCAAAGTAAGAGGAAATGGCATTTGTTCCCGTATTGGGAAACGTTGGGGAGTCGATGTTCACCACGTGGGCGATTTGATCGATGATTTCATCTTTTCTGGCTTCAAGCGTTTTCCTGATGGCAACCGCGCCGATCATTCGTCTTGCCCCCTGCTATAAAAATTTCCCGCGATGGAATCTCCCGTGATCAGGTAATCGTAAATACCGTCCTGTACGGCCTCGAATATCGTTTGCGCGTCCTCGAGGGCTTTGGGAGAAGTGCAGTGGCTCAAATATAGTATTCGCTTTGCGCTGTTCGGAAAGCGGCTCGGGTAGCTCTCTGGATGACAAGCCAATTTCGCCAGATGATGTGTTCCGATAACTTCCCCGGCCTCTAAGCCTGCGATGGCGCGAACTTTTTCCAGGCGATGGACGATTCGCTCATCCGCTGTTCGCCCGATTGCGGCGAGTCCCAACACGAGCACGCAATGTGTCGCCCCTGCGGGTATGACCGGTTCACCCGGTCCGGGAGCCTTGATGAGCCGTTTTCTGGCGCCGTCGGTTTTCACGACCATCACGCCGTCAAAACCCGAGGTGTGCAGCGTTTCCACCTGGTTCGCCTCGAGGCCGCGAAACATGTTCTGGGGCAGTTTTTTCTCCACCCAGACCACGGCGCCGCGGCTGGACCAGTCCCGGGCGGCGGAATGCAACTCGGCGCGACCTTCTTCGCTCAGCAAAACGGGCGGGGCATTTTCGCCATCTAGTGCATGGAGGTTCGTCGTACTGGTGATGATGACGGGAAACGGCTCATCGAGCATCTCCCGGATGAGCCGCTTCATGAGCGTGGCCTTGCCGCCGGCGCCCATGACGCAGACCATATCGCCGGGGGCGATGTCCATCAGCGGGCGCAGCTTTTGCGAAAGGTTTGATTTTATGGGCATTTTCAGGCCGCGGCGCGGTAAATTCTCTCGATGTCCTCAAGCGTGAGCTCTTTGGGATTGCAGCTTAACAGACGTTCGAGCTTGAAAGCGGCTTCGGCCAACTCCGGGATGGCGTGCGCGGGGACGTCCACTTCGCCGAGCCGGGTGGGCACCCCGCAGTCACGACAGAGTTTCTCGACAGCACCGACGGAAAGCGCCGCCGCTTCGGCATCGGACATGTCATCGATGGGTTCGCCCAGGATACGGGCGATGCGGGCGAATTTCTCCGGCGCCGCCGCGTGGTTTTCCTTCATGACGTGAGAGAACATCAGCGAATTGCTCACTCCGTGGGGGATGTGGAACCGCGAACCGAGCGGATACGCCAGGGCATGAATGGCGCCCGCCCCGGCCCCTGCGAGCGCGACCCCGC
>WTGD01000075.1 GCA_011523725.1 Nitrospinota bacterium | reverse complement strand
AGTGGGGCGGTAACACGGATTGTAAGGAATTCACGGCCGGCTCGACGATTTATCTGCCGGTTTTCACTGAAGGAGCTCTGTTTTCCGTAGGCGATGGGCACGGTTGCCAGGGGGATGGGGAGGCGAACATCAACGGAATCGAGATGGGCCTCATCGGCACATTCGAGATGAACGTCCGAAAGGACATGAACATCAAGACCCCGCGCGCGGAAACGGAATCGCACTACATTCTGATGGGTTTTGACCCGATTCTCGACAATGCGGCAAAGATGGCCTTGCGGGAGACGATTCAGTTTCTGGGTGAGCTTCGGGGCATGAGCCGCGATGATGCGTACAGGTTGTGCAGCCTGGCGGTCGATTTGCGTGTCACCCAGATCGTGAACGGCACCAAGGGCGTGCACGCCATGCTTCCCAAATCTTTGTTCGAATGAATTTTATTTCTGGAAAGGGCCGACGTTGGCCGAACATGTGATCGCGCAAAACCCCGACAACATCCAGTGGGGTTATTATGACGCCGGGCTTTCTCCGGTTCTCACCGTGGCTTCGGGGGATGTGCTCGAAATCCACACGGAACCCGGGATCAGGACCCTCGAATCTCCGATACGGGAAAGGGCTTCTGAAAATCTGCGCGATATCGCCGAGCGCGGAAAGAGAGACTTGGGCGGCCATATCCTCACGGGCCCCGTCGCGGTGGAAGGGGCCGTCGCAGGAGATGTTCTGGAGGTGCGGTTTCTTGATATCTGGCCGCGATATGATTGGGGCTTTAACGTTATCCGCCCCTTGGCCGGCGGCTTGCCCGAGGATTTCCCGTATTCGAGAACGGTAATCGTGGAAATCGACAAGGAGGCGAATACCGGGGATTGGGGCGCAGGCGTGAAGGTTCCGCTCAGGCCGTATTTCGGTAATTTCGGTGTGGCTCCACCCGAAGATTTTGGCCGTGTTCCATCCACTCCGCCGGGAATCTGGGGCGGAAACATGGACAACAAGGAGTTCATCGCGGGCTCTCGCGTCTATCTTCCCGTATTCAACGATGGCGCTTTGTTCGCCATCGGCGATGGACACGGTTGCCAGGGAGACGGGGAGAGTTGCCTCTCGGCCCTGGAATGCGGCATGTCTGCGAAAGTGGAACTCATCGTCCGCAAGGATTTGAGTCTGGAAATGCCCCGCGCGGAGACGCCGACTCATCATATCCTCATGGGATTCGACCCCATTCTCGATAATGCGGCCAAAATGGCGCTAAGAGAAACGATTCGGTTTTTAGGAGAAGTGCGCGGCATGAGCAAAGATGACGCCTATACGCTGTGCAGCCTGGCGGTGGATTTGCGCATCACGCAGATTGTGAACGGAGTCAAAGGCGTTCATGCGATGCTGCCGAAAAGTATTTTTGATGAAGGAGAGTGTTGATGGCGACTCATGAATTGATCGCGAAACCCGATACCGTTCACTGGGGATTTTACGACGCCTCCCTGGAACCTGTGATGCGCATTCGCTCGGGCGACACGCTGGAGGTTCATACGGAATCGGGCAGAGAGGAATATCTGGCGGAACTCGGAACTCGGGCCTCCCGGAATTTAAGAGACATCATCGCACAGGTTCCCCAGGAGCTCGGCCCCCATATCATGACGGGTCCTGTCGCCATAGAAGACGCGCAACCCGGAGACGTGCTGGAAGTCCGCATCCATGAGGTCAAAACGCGCTATGACTGGGGATATAATGCCATCCGGCCGATGATGGGCGGATTGCCGGAGGACTTTCCGTATACGCGCGCCGTTATCGTGGACCTCGATCTGGAAGCGCAAATGGGAGACTGGGGAGCGGGCGTCAAGGTGCCACTCAGGCCTTATTTCGGAAACTTCGGCGTGGCGCCCCCACCTGCTGTAGGCCGTGTTGGGAGTTATCCCCCAAGCGCCTGGGGCGGGAATCTGGACAACAAAGAACTCATATCGGGTTCTGTCGCGTATTTCCCGATTTTCAACGAGGGCGCGTTGTTTTCCGTAGGCGACGGGCATGGTTGCCAGGGAGACGGAGAAGCCTGTTTGACGGCCATTGAAACGGGCCTCTCGGGGACGATGGAAATTATCGTTAGAAAGGATTTGCAACTTGAAAACCCCCGGGCGGAAACCGATACGCATTATATCCTGATGGGTTTCGACCCTATCCTCGATAACGCGGCCAAGATGGCGCTCCGCGAGACGATTAAGTTCCTGGGAGAGTTGCGCGGCATGAGCAAGGATGACGCTTATACGCTTTGCAGCCTCGCCGTTGACTTGAGGATCACTCAAATCGTAAACGGTGTGAAAGGGGTTCACGCCATGCTGCCGAAATCATTATTTACGTGATTATGTGTTTGTTATCTCATAGGAGGGTTAGAAAATGAGCGAAAATGCTACAGGAAGTAGGCCTCCATACATTCCCGGAACGCCCGAAGAGTTGGATGCCGTAATCGCGGCTCCCGATAATCATGAAATCATTTTTGAAAACGAGCGGGTTCGCGTTTTACGCGTGACGATTCAGCCTGGTGAACTGGAAAAAGAGCACACGCATAAATGGGAGAGCGTGTTCACTATCATGAGTTTTCCGAAACTCACCTATTACAATGAAAAGGGCGAGGCTTGCGCCATCAGCGAAGATCGTAGAGAAGGTGTTCCTTTCTGGCTGGGTAGAGAAGGTCTGCATGCTGTGGAGAATCACGGAGACAAACCCCTCGAAGCAATTCGCGTCGAGATCAAAGACTGATTTCTAAAGCGCTGGAATTTTGCACGACCTCGCATGATTTCTCGCTGGGTGGAGAAGTCGCCTCAGAGCGTGCTTCATGGAAATTTACTGGCATATATTAGGGGGTAGTGAATGAACACTGAAAATGGAAACAGAACGCCCATCGGCTTGGCCATCATAGGATGTGGAACGATCGGTAAAATTCGTGCTGAATTCGCCCGCGATTATCCGGGCGTCGAGTGGCTGGGCCTTTGTGACATCAATGAGAAAGTGGGGAGGAAACTCGCGGATGATACGGATGCCGATTTTTTCACCACGGACTACAAGGAGCTTTTGGCTCGGCCTGAGGTGACGGCCTCCATCATCGCCACGGAGGAAAACGAGCACGTAGGCCCCATATTGGCTTCCGTGGATGGGGGCCATGCCCTGTTCATCGAAAAGCCATTGGCTACGAACGCGGCCGATTCGGCCCGGGTACTCAAAGCCATCGAAGACGCGGGACTCGATGCGGTTGTCGGCTATACCCAGCGTTTCAGAAGGCGGTTTCTGGTCGCCAAGGAAAAAATTCGCACCGGTCAGTTGGGCGACGTCACAACGGTCGTCACGAGAGCCTTCATGAACCGTCTTGTGCCCATCGCCACGGTGGAGAAAACCGAATACCGCGGCATACTCACGCCGATGGTCGTCTCGGGGACGCACAGCCTCGATGTCTGCATGTGGCTGATGGAAGGAAAAACGCCCGTCGAAGTCTATGCGCGCTCGATGGATAAGGCGCTCGGCGCATCCTACGGCACAAAAGACGCCACATTGGGCATCTTCACATTCGATGACGGTACGATATGGAGCATGAACATCTCCTGGGCGCTGCCGACGGTCTGGCCCGGTTCCGTCTACAGCCTGGAAATCGGCATTGTGGGCACAGAGGGTGTTCTCACTATTGACGATACGCATAGAGATTTGGTTCTGGCCAGCGAAAATGCGCAACCTGCGGGCTATACCCCAGATGTGAAGCGAAACGTGGATTTTCTGACGAGTTACCCGCCCGGCGACGTTGTCTTCGAACAACTTTGGGGTCCGATGCGGGAAGAAACCAACGCATGGTTCGGGCGGGTGTATACGGGGCTGGAAACGCCGCATGCCACCGTGCAAGACGGACACCGGAATCTGCTGCTCACCATGGCGATGGACGTTTCCGCAAATCGAAAAGAGCCTGTTCAGCTTCCCATGTCCATCAATGAGTATGAGGAATTATAGGTTTTTCAAATGAAAAGAGGAGGAATACGCATGCCTTTTTATGAAATCGAAGGAATGAAGGAAAACAACAGCAGAACGAATCCCAAATTCAGGGAGAAAAGCGTTGTGGGCGAGTTCATGAAGGTCGGTATAGTCACTAAGCCGGAGGGAGAGGATCCTCCGCTTCATATGCACCCGAACGAAGAACAGTTTACGCTGATTCTGGATGGCAAGTTTCACTATATACTTGGTGAAGAAGACAAGATTGTTGAGCGTGGCGATTTGATTCACATCCCCAGGTATACGAACCACAGAAGCCGAGCCGTTGATGGGGAAGCCACTTACTACACCGTGAAGTTTACGACTGGAACGGGAGACCTGGATGAGGATTACAACAAGGCAAAAGGGGCCGAGGAAGCAGAAAAAAAATAACCAGGAACCTCAGGATTACATGGGATTGGATAGTTGTGTCTATGAAAGAAAAATACTTTGAGGATTTCAGGGTTGGAGAGAAGTTTCATACAAAAGAGAAATCGCTCTCGACTGAAGAAATCATAAAATTCGCCGAGTTGTACGACCCGCAGCCGTTCCATATCGATGAGAGCGCAGCGGCCGAGTCTCCATATGGCGGCATCATCGCCAGTGGGTTCCATACGATCGGAACCTCGTTTCGTCTGTTTATCGACACGGGCGTTATCGGGACCACGGGCATGGGTTCGCCCGGCATGGATTCCATCCGCTGGATAAAGCCCGTTCGTCCCGGGGACACCGTGCGGGTGGAAGCGGAAGTCATTGAAACCAGAGCGTCCCGCTCGGAACCTGGACGCGGGATTGTCCTCATGGAATTCAGGACATTCAACCAGGAAAACGAACTGGTGCTTTCGATGCGATCCGTGAATTTGGTGCGCAGACGAAATGTCGAAAATAAATAGGGAAAGGGTATGTGACGCGTTCGTGCATGACGCTTGTAGTTAAGGCAAGCAGGAAAGCTTTTTACTCGTCGACCGTCCCCGTACAGAAAGTGATTTCGCCAGTTGTTTCAAGGGATGCCTGACATGCCCGATTTCTAGTGGTGGGCATGCGTCATCGCCGCCATAATCGCTTGTTCGATTTCCTGAATCGCTCCACTGACTTCACGACCGATGAGATCCAGCTTGCGGATCTGGTCGATACGGGGGCGGATTCGGTTGATCTCCCTGTCGGAAAACACGTCGCGCAGAATGTTGCACGCATCGGCGAGGCAGATTATTGCGACGTCTTTGGGATCCGGAGTTTCATCCGACAGCAGCACGCCGGTGATGCGCAACTTCACTTCACGCTCGGCGCGACCATCGATCGTCGGATATCTCCGCGCCCGGAAGACCCATAAGAACTTTTCTTCCTGCGATTCCAGAATGCCGATATCGACCAGACCGGACAGGGCTTGTTCGCGGATTTCCGTGGCCTCACGGGAAATCGTTTCGATCCAGGCCTTGGTATCCCTGGTTTCGTCGGAAGCCGCCATGTTTTCGAGAATCCGGTCATGTGTCGGATGGCCAATCGGGGTTTTGTCCAGAATCATCAACTGGCTGGGGTCGGTGTCGATGCGGTTAGCGAACGCCAGATCCATGAGAACGGCGCCCGCGAGCACATATCCCATCGTGCTTTCTCGAATGGGGAGGAACGAACCTTTCTCGTCATCCAGCATCAGCAAGAGGATTTCATCGACAAATGTCAGCATGGAGCGCTCCTTTATGAAGCCGCCGCGAGGGCTGCCTCACGAGAATCGTGGCAATCGATGACGGTATGGAAACCGCTGGTTTCTACCACCGACTTGCAGTCGGGCTGTAGCGAGCAGATCGTCAACTTGCCCCCGCTCTGCTGGCATTTTCTGGCGCCTGTAAGAAATATGCGCAGCCCGGCGCTGCTGACATATGTCATTTCTGCGCAGTCAAGCAAGACATTCGCATCACCACGATCGACGATTTCCGATATCCGGTTTTCCAGTTCCGGTGCAGTGAGGCCGTCGACACGCCCTTCAATGGAAATGACGACCACAGAATCCATCTTTTCTTCCCCGATATTCATCATGTCGTGGAGTTCTCCTTGATGGAGGGCAACCTGGTATTTTCATTCAACTGTAGCCCAAGGTTCGGCCTTCCGCAACTTGTTTTTTCCTTCTGCTGGCCTCGTGCGTAATTTTTGCATGGAAATGAAGGGTTGATTCCAGAGTTTTTTCGTGGAGCTGCTCCAATGCCTTATCGGTTGAAAATCAGGGTAACCGTGCCCGCAAAAATTGCGAGCGCGCCCGCTACGACGCGCCAGTTCATTTTCTCTTCCGACTGAAGAAAAGTCCATGAAATGGCGATGGCGAACAAAGGTCTTGATTGCGAGATGGGGAATGCGTAGACGACGGGAGCATTCGCCAACGCGAGATATAGAAACGTAACGCCGAGGCTTGCCGATATCCCTGCAAGAGCGAGAAATCCCCAGTTGCCGGGGGTCCAGTTCTTGATTTCGCCGATTTTCCCTCTGCGAAAGAGGAAAGGCGCAAAAGCCCCGACCGCAAAGATATTGGAATAGAAATTCGCTTCGTTCGGGGAGGTGAAAAACCCCACAGACGGTCGCACGAGAACGGCGGCCGCCCCGAATGCCAGCGCGCAACCGAGAGCCAGCGCCATCCCGACGTAAGGTTTTTGGGAAGGGTCTCCATTGTCGTTTTTGGTGTGGCTCCCGGCGATAAAGAGATACCCGGCAAACACGAGGAGAGCGCCCAGCACGATGCTGAACGTAGGTGATTCCCCCAGAAACGCCACGCCGAAGGATGAGGCGAAAATCAAATTCGTCGCGACAATGGTGCTCGTGCGCGCGGACCCGATGTGTTGCGTGGCGGCGAAGAGCATGGTGCGCGCAAAGCAGACTCTGAAAATCCCCGCGATGGCGATGAAGAGAAGAGGCCAGCCCAAGCCCGGCCAGGGGTCTGAAAAATCTCCCCGCGCAGCGGACACAATCCAGAGAACGGGCAGGCCGACGATGGCAGTAAAGGCCGTTCCGGTAATGGAATCTATGCCACGAACCGCAAAGCGTCCGAAGATATCCCTTAGGGCAAGTAAAACTGCTGATATGAGGGCGTATACGGTGGCTGTCTCAAACACACCCCATTATAGAAAAGGATGATGGCTCATCAAAGCGCTTTTGGCCTGGGCGTTAAATACTCAGTGCAGGAGCAGGGTGCTGCGCGCGGTCGAAGATGAAGTCGGCCATCAGCGGCCAGGGGTCGAAGCCGATCACATTTTGCGCATCGGCCACGAAATTAGATAGCGCATTGATGTCGTAATAATATATTTCTCCATCCTTATCGCTTACCAGATATTCGACGCCGCCGACTTCTATCCCGGCTGTTTGCATGATTTTCTCGACCGTCTCTATCACCTCTCGCGGTGGCGTGATTTTCTCAATCAAAGCATTCCTGCCGTCTACCCCGCATGCGAGATCTTCGTTGCGCCGGCAATAACTTCCCGGGCAGAGGTTGAAGGAATTCGGGTCCACCAATGCCAACTGAATCGCATATAGAAACTTGCTGTTCAAAACCTCGACCCGGACAATTTGCTCTCCACGCGGCGGAATGTATTCCTGAACGAGCGCCACATTGTCGATGCCGAAATCGATGCCCGCTTCATCCGCCGCCCGCTGGAGTTCTTCGGGTGTATCATATTTTTGTATGCCGGCGCCGCTTCCGCCGATGTTCGCTTTCGTGATGACGGGAAAACTGAATCCCTCTGCCGCCGCCGGAGCCTGGGAGGGGTGGTTGATCACCCGTGACCTCGGGTGTTTGACATCCAGGCTCTTGAGCAGGCGGGTTTGACGCACTTTTGAGAATTCATGGAGGTAGGCCTCGTAACCGTTGATCACGTTTGCGCCAATCGCCTTGAGGTGCGCGCAATACTCAAGCGTGTAGGGAATCGCGTGGGTATGTCCGCGTGCCCATGCGGATGGACTCATTCTGTTTACGATCAGCGAATAAGGTGATTCGGTTTCGGTCGGATCGAAACGATGGTTGTGGGCTTCGATTTTTTGATATTCGATACCCCGTCGGTCGAGTTCCTCGAAAAGTTTTTTGAACCACTCGGGGTGTTCATAATAAATGGCGATGGGGCGGGCGGACCCGTTTCGGTCAGTCATGGGAGCGCATTCTCCTCGTATTTTAGCGTATCGAGCACTTGCTGGATTCGTTCATCGACGATCTCGATCATCTTGGGATGGAAGCCGAGATGCGGACCCAAAATGACGTCGATATCCGGGTATTTCCTCCGACCTTCTTCGATGAAGACGGGCAAGTCCACGGCCACGTGATTGCCTCTGAAAAGAAAGTAAGGAATGACGATGATTCTCTCAGACCCTCCCGCTACGCACAAGTCGATTCCCTCGGGAATGGACGGGTAGCTGATCTCCAGGAAAGCGGCCTTCAATATGCGATGCGGCCACGCTTTCTGGAAATGCTCTACTACGCGGAAAAGCGCATCGTTGGCGTTTTGGGCGCGGCTGCCGTGACCGACGAGCAAGACGGCCGTTTTTACCTGGTCCTCGGGCGTCTCGTCCAGAAATTCCAATTGCTTTTCTAGGCCAGACATTCGCCTTCTCCTCTCTCCAATACATATTGCCTGTCCTGACTCCAGTCGATGAACAAATCAGAATCTGGTTCGTCGTTGAACTGGCCGGCAAGATGAAACTCGTGCAACAAGTCTTCGAAGGACGCGCTGCCCACGCGGTCCAAAAACTCGTTGAAACGCTCATCCTCGTTTCTGTTTTCCTGGTAGTGGGACAATATTTTCTTGAGCGCAGCGGGAACGCGCTTTGCGGGAATCCGGACCTGGATGCGCTTGCCGATGCGGGTTTCTCCACCGGTATTTTCGTATTGGCCGCCGAGGAAGATTTCATAAGCGGGCAGCATCACGCCGTCCGCTTTGAGCGTCCCCCCGTGAAAGCCGATGTTGGCAATGTGGTGCTGCCCGCAGGAATTCGGGCAACCGCTCATCTTGATGTGCATCTCCCGTGTGAGCGGGTCCTGATTGACTTCATGAAGAGTTTCACGAATGGCGTTGGCCAGCCCCATGGAGGAAGTGATGCCGAGTTTGCATGAATCCGTTCCCGGGCAGGAGACCACGTCGGAAATCTCACGGGCGCCGTTTTCGGCGAGACCGATGCGTTGGAGTTCTTTCCAGAGAGGGTAAAGCTCTCCTTCGCGCACCCATCTAAGGACGAGGTTTTGCTCGAAACTCGTTCTTGCGCGCCCTCTCGCGAAACGTCGGGTGAGGTCGGCCAGGGCGAAGAACTGATCCGTAAGAATGTTCCCCAATGGTAGTTTCACCTCGACGGCAAAATAGCCTTCTTGCCTCTGTGCGGTGACGTTCGTTTTTCTCCAGGTGTAATAATCCGCCGCGTCGCCATTCGGACTTGCCCCTGCTCCGTTCAGGGTGTTCAAGACGGGGGGAGCGTCGGTTTCTTCATCATCTTTCCAAAGATAGGGCTCAGGACTCACGGGTTCTTTCGCCCAGTCCTTTTTGAGTTCTTCCTCGACGCGTTCGCGCAGCCCGTCTATCCCTATCCAGCTTACTAGGAACTTGATGCGCGCCTTGAAGCGGGATTTACGGAGTTCCGCCGCCTGGTCGAAAACCCGGATAAGGGCTTCGCTCACCCTCAGGAAATCGGACACCGGAACGAACTCGTAAAGCACTTCGGCGGTACGCGCAAAAGTGGCGAGTCCGCCTCCGACGAGCATCTTGAAACCATGCACGGGAGTTCCTTCCATCTCCTTCACGACCGGGATGAAACCGATGTCATGAATTCCACCGACCACGCAGTCCGAAGCGCAACTGGAGAACGCCACCTTGAATTTGCGCGGCAAATCCTGTGTGAAATCCTTGCGGACGAAGTAGCGCGCAAACGCGCCAGCGTAGGGCGTGGCGTCGAAAACCTGATCCTTACACACGCCCGCATAGGGACATCCAGTGACGTTTCTCACGCAGTTTCCGCATGCTTCCCGCGTGGTGAGTCCCACTTCGCCCAGAAGCCTCAAAACATCGGCGGATTGGTCGAGAGGGACGAAATGAAATTGCACATTTTCCCGTGTCGTCACGTGTCCTTTTCCCAAAGGCACATAATCACGGGATACGCGACCCAGGGCTTCGAGTTGAGAAGCGCTCAGGCCGCCGAAAGGTATTTTCACGCGCACCATCTGCGCATCTGCCTGCCGCTGGCCGTATACGCCGCGCCTCAGGCGGTAAGGGAGAAACTCGCCGTTATCGAGTTCCCCGTTTCGGAATCTGGTGGCTTGTGTTTCAAAATCATCGAATTCTTCGGGAATCACCGGTATGACGCCTAATGTTTCCCGAGACTGTGGTTTTCGTGATTCTTCGTGCATCACTTGCTCCTTACGTGAACAGCAACATGCATATTGGATGATGAATTAAGAACCGGGTTGAAGCCCGGCATTTACGAAATGGCTTTGCTCAGGGATTCTTCCGTGGGACAGCGCCAGGAAATTTCCTGGCTTTCATCGGCCTCGAACCAAACGAGGTCTTCAAGGCCAGCGACGGGTCCGACGAGAAAAACAGCGGGTGGGGATATTTCTTCGCGTTGCGCGAGGCTGGATGCTTCTCCCAAAGAACAACGGTAGGCCAATTGCCTGTTTGTGGTTCCATTCTCAATGATGGCGGCGGGCGTGTTTTTCGACATGCCGTTTTCGATCAGAGCGACTGATATGCGTCCGATAGAGCGCGCACCCATGAGGAAAACGAGCGTCCCCCGGTCCTGCGCCAGATGCGCGTAGTCCACCTGTGTTTCCGGCTTGCCGGGGTCTTCATGGGCTGTTACGACCGTGAACGACGATGCGAGGTTTCGGTGTGTGACGGGTATTCCGGCATAGGCGGGTACAGCCAGAGCGGAACTGATGCCCGGTATGATCTCGAAATGAATACCGGCTGTGGCCAGCGCTTGCGCTTCTTCGCCGCCACGACCGAACACGAAGGGGTCCCCGCCTTTTAGACGCACTACTTGATAACCCAGGTGAGCGAAATGGATTAGGGCTTCGTTGATGTCATCCTGGCTCATGGTGTGTCGGCCACTTGATTTTCCCGCATTGATGAGTTGGCAGTTTTCGGGGCAAAGATCGAGGACCTCGGAGTTCACGAGACGATCGCAAACCACCACGTCTGCGTTTGACAGGGCTTTCGCTGCCTTGAGCGTGAGCAAGTCCGGGTCCCCGGGGCCTGCTCCCACAATCTGTACTTTTCCTTGATACATGAGAGATTCCCGTATAAAGTTCAATTTTTCTTTTTATTGTTAAGTAGAATACTTAACTTTTTTTGGAAAATATTTTACTTTTCCACTTTTGTCAACCAGGGCGGGCGTTTATTCTTCAAGTTGTTGTCTGGAACGATTCTATTGGTGTCTATCGCTACTTAGAAGGTGCGAATCATGAATGAAAACCCCAAACGTTTTGAAGATGCCTTGCGTCTCATCGATGCAGCGAATTCCGAGGACCCGAATACCGAGAGTTTCGAGGGCGAAGATTATCCCAAAGAGCTTTTGTATTCGATGAGAATGACGAAATGGCTCGAAACCATCGAGCCGCAAGCCTCAGAGGCCCTTCGCCTGGCGGTGCGGAGCCAGCATATACGCAGATGGGAGATTCCACGCTCGGAATATCCACTGGATCGGAAGGGGTATCACCAATGGCGGACCCGTCTTTATGACTATCATGGAGAGAAAGCGGCCGAGATTCTCGAAAAGGTCGGTTATGACGAGGAAACGATATCCCGGGTTCGGAAGTTACTGAAAAAAAAGGGCTTGAAATCAAACCCGGAAACCCAGACGCTCGAGGACGTCGCCTGCCTGGTGTTTTTGGAGAGCTATTTCTGGGATTTCTCCCGGCTTCATGACGAGGAAAAAATCATCGGTATCTTGCGGAAAACCTGGGTAAAAATGTCCGCGTGCGGGCAGGAGGCCGCCAGAGAGCTTTCGTTGAACGCGGGTGCGCAGGACTTGCTGAACAAGGCGCTCACGCCTGAAAATTAGCGGAAAACGGCTATTTTCAAAAGAATTTGTTCTGCTTTTTCATCTGCGAGTTTGTGGTGTATGATTGGCGCGCAATGTTTCTATATGCCTCGGTTTTTAAGGAGAAAATCATGAACGTCACCATGTGGAACTGCTACGTCTGACCTTACGCCTACAGGGCCATGGAGTGGCTCGTTCGTCTTCAGGAGAAAAGAAGCGATCTGAAAGTGGATTACAAGGCCTTCGTGCTGGAGCAGGCGAATTTCGGCCCGGCGCGGGGCGAGGACTGGAGAGCCTGGGAGGACAAGACCTTTCCGAGCAGGGATCTCCCCCCGCATCAGGCGGCCAAGTGCGCGGCCTTACAGGGTGAGACCCAGTTCGACAAGTACCACGTGGCGCTCCACCGGGCGAGGCACCAGGACGGCAAGGACATCACCAGCGAGTTGGTGCTGCGCGATATCGCCGTGGAAGTGGGTCTGGACGTCGACCGCTGGGAGGAGGACATGAAAAGCGGCGCCACCATCCCCCTTATCGCGCAGGAGCACGAGGACGCGGCCGAACAAGGCATTTTCGGCGTTCCCACGCTCGATTTCGGCGAGGGCAAGCCCGTTTTCGTCAAGCTCGAAGAAGGCGATTGGGAGAGCGAGGGCGATGAGCAGGGTCTCCTCGACGCCGTGAGGGCCACCTCGGCCGAGCGGCCCTGGCTGCTCGAGCTCAAGACGCCCCAATCCGCCAAGCTCAGTACCGCCTCCTCGAAGAAGTATGAGAAATACGGGATGAAGGCGAGATAACTACCAGAAGTGAAAGGGGTTATCGGTTCATGAGTGCTATGGAAGACAAGGCCCACCCCGTCGACCTCACGGTGGACAAGCCCGCCCGCGAGTTTCGCGTCGAGTGGGCAAGCGGTGAGAAAAGCGCCTACGGTTTCGATTATCTCGCCGCCCTTTGTCCGTGCGCGAACTGCAAGGAAGAGCGCAAGGAACGCGAGAAAAATCCCCTCGCCGTCCTCTCGGGGCCGGGCGGTCCTGCGGAGCTTGAAAACGTCGAGATGGTGGGGCGCTACGCCATCAACTTCATCTGGCGGGGCGGCTGCGGCGCGGGTATTTATTCGTTCGATTATCTCTACGAAATCGCTCCCGGGCGCGCCGGAGGCCCGGAGGAAGGAGAGGGCTGAACCTTGGAGACCGATGGCCTTAAGTCTTTGAAAGAAAAGCCCGAAGCGGCGCCTGGGCAACCGGCCTGCCCCACGTGAGTGGGCGGGCTGTTCTCCGCCGTGGCGCGGGCTTTGGGCTGGATGAAGCGGAAGCTGCTGGGATAACCGGCCGATGTACCGCATGAGATAGATCATGATAACATGCTGAATTCGCGTGCTTTATATGCCCTGGCAATATAGTCGAGGGCCTATGACGCGCAAGCCATATGAAACCCCTCGCGGGAGCGGGGGGTTTTCTTTCAGCGGTTGATGAGCAGGTTCGCGCCGGCTGCTATCACCGCGACGCCCACGATTCTCTTGAGCGTGAGGCCTGAGAAATTCTTGAGCAGATACGCCCCGATGGGGCCGCCCACGATGGCCCCGATACTCAGGTAAACCGCGTAATTCCAGACAATTAGCCCGCTTCGCACGTTCTCGAACGAGGCGACCAGCGAGTTGAACAGATAGGCGAAAATCGACACCGCCACCGCCTGCTGGGGCGTGAGCCCGGGGATGAGGAACAGCACCGGCACCATGATGATGCCCCAGCCCACGCCGGTGGCCGCGTTCAAGGTGCCCACGACCGCGCCCAGAACCAAAAGCCCCGCCCCTATCCAGTCCAAAAAGATCTCCTTATTTAAGTAACATTTTGTAATTCAGTTAGATACGACATTTATCGCATGTTTCACTGAAAGCGCATCCATCCCCGCAACTCCCCGCATTTGCCGTCATCGAGTGAAG
>WTGD01000425.1 GCA_011523725.1 Nitrospinota bacterium | reverse complement strand
ATACGGAGATCAACCCGGCCGTGGCGTCGCACGGCGGCTTCATCAGCCTCCTGGACGTGGAGGAGAAGCGCGTGTTCGTGCAGATGGGCGGCGGCTGCGCGGGCTGCGGCATGGCGGACGTGACGCTCAAGTCCGGCGTCGAGGCCAGGCTGCAGCAACTCGACCCCGAGATCCAGGTGGTCGACACCACCGACCACGCGGCGGGCACGAACCCCTACTACGCGCCGACGAAAAAGTAAGTTTTCCTCACTGGAAGAGAATGGGCCGGCCTCTGGGCCGGCCTTTTTTCTTTGGCTATTCCCCGATATCGAACCTGAGTTTATCGTGCGCGGCGCGCAGGGCGGCCTCCACCTCTTCGGGCCGCTCTCCCTTGGCGAAGATGAAGCCGAGGTATCTCTCTCCTTCGGGCAGCGGCACGACGCGCCCGCCGATGTGGATAGATATGTCGACTTCCGCGATTCCGGGCACGGCCAGGGCTTCTTCCTTGCCCTCGACCCCCCTCAGGACACCCGCGCCGGGGATGGGGATCATCATGACGCCGGAAGCGGTTTTCTCGCGCTCCATGGAGGGGGGCGCCACGCCCAGGGCTTGCGAGAGGATGAGGCATTCGAGCGAGGCGCCGCCGCCGAATTCGAGCGCGCCCGAGCATTTCCCGCCGATGGCGCGGCTCGCCACGTCGATCACATGGATTTCGCCCGCGTCGTTGATTCTGAGCTCCGCGTGTAGGGGGCCCTCGCGCAGGCGGATGGCGCGGGCGGCACGGGTGGTTTCCTCGCGGATTCGATTTTGCGTCTCACTGGGCAGCCGCGAGGGCGTGACGTAGATGGTCTCTTCGAAAAAAGGTCCTTCGAGCGGGTCGGGCTTGTCGAAAATCGCGAGGATGTGCGCCTCGCCGCGCACGACCAGGCCCTCCACCGCCACTTCGACGCCGCCCAGATAATCCTCCACCAGGATCATCCGCGCCTCTGGGCCGCCGCGCGCGATGGTGTCGGGATCATCCAGTATCGCGCCGATACGGCGGTAGGCTTCTGCGAATTCCGCCTCGTCATTCGCGCGAATCACCCCCCGGCTGGCAGCGAGGAAGGTGGGTTTGAGCACGCAGGGATAACGTAGACCCAAAGCGATTTTTTCAGGCTCCTCCTGGGCGGAGACGAGGCGGAACGAGGGCGAGGGCAGGCCCTCTTCGGAGAGCACTTTCCTGAGTTCGTATTTGCTCCGCGTCGTGCGGGCGGCCTCTACGGGATGGTAGGGCAGCCCCAGCGCTTCGGCGGCCATCGCGCCCAGGATGAGCGTATCGTCGTCCACCGGCGCGATAGCGTCGATGGGGAACTCCTTTGCGAACGATTCGATGAGGGCAGCACCCGCTTCGGGCTGGCCGTAATCGAGCGTGATGGAGCCGCCCGGGTTCAGTTCGGCCAGAAGGTCGGGCCGGTCGGTTCCCACCGTGAGACGCAGGCCCATCTCCCCTGCCGCCGCCATGTAGGCGGATGCGCGGTAGGTGGCCGTCGTCATGAGCAGGAGAACGCGTTTTCCCTCTTCAGGTGGCATACCATCCGCCGTCGACCAGGAGCGATGTGCCCGTGACGAGGCTGCTCGCCTCGGAAGCCAGGAAGATGGCCGGGCCCACCAGTTCGCTCATCTGCCCGAAGCGGCCCATGGGCGTTCTCTCGCAGATGGCGTCGTAGATGAGTTCGTCTTCCTGCAGGGAGGCGGTGAGTTCCGTCTCGATGAAGGTGGGGCAGATGGCGTTCACCTGGATGTTGTCCGTCGCATACTCGCGGGCGAAGACGCGCGTCAGGCCGATGAGGCCGCTCTTCGAAGACGTATAAGGCCCGTAGCACTGCTGACGGGGGTTCCGGAAGACGGACCAGCCCATCAGGGATGAGATGTTGATCACCTTGCCGCCGCCCGCTTTTTTCATCTCCTCGCCCGCGCGCCGCGTGATGAAGAAGATGCTCTTGAGATTGAGGTCGAGGATCCTGTCCCAGTCCGCCTCGCTGATGTCCCAGAGCGTTTTCCGCACGTTCGTGCCCGCGTTGTTCACCAGAATGGTGAGGCCGCCGAGTGCGGCGGCGGCTTCTATTACCATGCGCTCGGCCGATTCCATGTCGGTCACGTCGGCCTGGATGAGCGCACATTTGCGGCCCATGTTCTCGATGGCTTCTTTCGCCTCGCCTGCGGGTTCGATGTCGATGTCCGCGATGGCGACGTCAGCACCTGCGGCGGCGAAGCCCTCGGCCAGGGTGCGCCCGATGCCGCGGCCGGCGCCCGTTATGAGCGCCTTCGCGCCGCTCAGATCGAAAAGGGATTGACTCATGTGTCGGTTCTCCTTTTTAGGGGTGTCGGGTTTTTCCCGATTCTCTCCACCGGAGCGTTCCGGGTCAATGGGCGCGGGCCTTCTCGTTGGCCTGGGGGGGAGAGTGTGATAATCAGTAGAG
>WTGD01000101.1 GCA_011523725.1 Nitrospinota bacterium | reverse complement strand
GGCGAAGACCTACCGGTTCTTCGGCCACTCGCGCGGCGACCCGCACTACGGCATGTACAGGACGAAAGAGGAATGGGAGAGCTGGAAGGAGAGAGACCCCCTGATCGTGTGCGAGAAGATGCTGAAGATGACGGCGAAGCAAAAGAAGGCGCACGCCGACGCGGTGGAGGCGGAGATACAAGAAGCGATCGAGTTTGCGGAGAACAGCCCCGAGCCCGAGGAAAGCGTGGCGCTCGAGGACATCTTCGCCTGAGGAAACCAGGAATGCCTGAACTCACATACGTCGAAGCCCTGAACGAGGCGCTCCATGAGGAGATGGCGCGCGATGAGAAGGTGTTCTTGATGGGCGAGGACGTGGCGTTCGATTATTTCGGCGTGTGTTCGGGGCTGGCCGATCGCTTCGGCCGCGACCGGGTGCGTGATACGCCCATCTGTGAACTGGGCTTTACGGGCGCAGGGGTGGGCGCGGCGATGGCGGGTTTCCGGCCCATCGTGGATTTGCGCTTCATGGACTTCACCACCTACGCGCTCGATCCCATCGTGAACCAGGCGGCGAAGCTGCGCTACATGCTGGGCGGGCAGCTATCGGTCCCCATGGTGGCGAGGATACCCAGCGGCGCGGGGCTTCAGTACGGCGCGACGCACGGACAGTCACTCGAAGCGTGGTTCATGCAGGTCCCGGGCCTGAAGGTCCTCTACCCGAGTTGCGCGACCGACGCCAAGGGACTGCTCAAGGCCGCCGTCCGGGACGACAACCCGGTCATGTTCATTGAGCACAGGCTGCTCTACGCGCAAAAGGCGAAACAACCCGTGCCCGAAGGCGACCACACCACGCCCATCGGTGTGGCCGACGTGAAGCGCGCGGGCGCGGACGCCACCATCGTTGGAGTCGGCTACCAGATGGGGCATTGTCTGGAGGCGGCGGAGGCTCTGGCGGAAGAGGGTATCCAGTGCGAGGTCATCGACCCGCGTTCGCTCTCACCTTTAGACGTGGAGACCATCACGGCCTCCGTGCGCAAGACGAGCCGTTGCGTCATCGTGGAAGAGGGCCATTTGAGGAGCGGTGTGGGCGCTGAGATTTCAGCCGCCATACAGGAGGCGGTTTTCGAGTACCTCGACGCGCCCATCGGCCGCGTGGCCGCCCTCATGGCGCCGATTCCCGTTCAGACGAAACTTGAGAAATTCGTGCTCCCGAGCACGGAAAAAGTCATCGCGGCGGTCCGCAAGACCCTGGGCGTCTCCGCCTGATCCTCAGTCCTGGGCGACGATGGGGTTTCTCAGGACCCCCACGTGCTCGACTTCGCACTCCACCACGTCACCCGGCCTGAGCAGATAAGGTTCGGGGTCTTCTTGCTCCAGGGCCACGCCGCAGAACGTGCCCGATGAGATGATGTCGCCCGGCTCCAGCGACATCTGGCTGTAGAAGGCGATGAGCTCGGGAATCTTGAAGATCATGTCGGTCAGCAGTTCGTCCTGGCGCGTCTCGCCGTTTACCCGGCATTGCACGCGCAGCGACTCGGGGTTCGGCACCTCGTCCGCCGTCACGATGTAGGGGCCGATGGGGTTGGTGGTGTCGAAGTTCTTGCCCAGGAACACGCCGCCAAGGGCGGCGGAGCGCTGCACCTCGCGCGCCGTAATGTCGTTGTAGACCGTATAGCCCATGATGACGTCGAAGGCGTTCTCGGGCTTCACATCCTTGCAGGATTTACCGATGATGAAGCCGACCTCCACCTCGTAATCCAGCATCTTGGTCTGTTTGGGATAGAGCACAGGTTCTTCGTGGCCGACGAGCGAGGAGTCGAAGCGCGGCGCGCCCGGCACGTTTTCGGGAACCGCATGGCCCGTGTTCGCGACGTGCTTGTTCGAGTTGAGGCCGGTGTGGAAGAACTTGCCCGGATGGGGGATCGGCGCCCGCAAGCGCACGTGGCGGTCTTTGAGAGCGGCGAGTTCGCCATCCGGCCCTGCAGGTTCTCCTCCCGATGCGATGATGGCTTCCCCATGATCGAGCGCCGCGCCCGCCGCCGCCATGGCCGGTTCGCCGCCGCAGAGAAAATCGCGCATGTCTCTGGGAATCCGCGCGTTCGCCATGGCGTAGGGGCGTCCTTCGCCCTCTGTTTCCACGAGATAGCTCGCGTAGGCGAGCCTAAGGTCGAGCATCCTCCCGTCTTTCAGGACGGCGCCAAGGCGGTCTCCGGTGGCGCCCGGCGAGAGGTTCTGGTAGGTGGCGAGTTTCATGGACGTCTCCTTTCGGTCATGAAAGACGAATAATCGCGCATGTTGGATGGACGCGCATCGCAGTTTCCGCATCCTACAGAACGAAAGCGCGGTCTGTCCATAAAGAGGGGAGCCGCCCGGCGCGTGAAGATTTGAAATGTTTTAGGTTATTCGCAAGTGCCGTGGCTCTTGACGAGAGGCCGAAAGAAGGGGATAAATGGTTTCTCGCGTACATGCGGCGTGTTTGTTTTCAATCGTTTTTCAGGCAAGGTTTCGCCATGCGCACTTATATTATCAGACGCTGCCTGCAGAGCTTCATCGTGTTCGGGGCGATCCTGATCATCGTGTTCTCGATGCTGCAGATCACGGGGAACCCAGCCGCCGTCCTGATGCCACTCGATTCCACCGAAGAGGACATCCAGGCCTTCAGTAAGGAGATGGGCTTCGACCAGCCCATACCGATCCAGTTCGCCAAGTTCATGCTGGGTTCCGATCTGGTCGACGACCTGCTCGGCGCAGACAGAGAGAAAGTCAAGGTCGATGAACTCGAACGTGACCCCGACGCGCCCAAGATCGTCCGGACCAAGGGCGTGATACGGGGCGATTTCGGCTTTTCCTACCGCCACGAGATTCCGGCGATGGGCCTCGTGCTCGAGCATTTCCCGAACACCGTCCTCCTCGCCCTGGCGGCGGTCCTGATAGCCGTGGTGATCTCCATCCCCGCCGGGGTCTTGTCGGCCACCTTCCGAAACACGTGGATCGACTACAGCAGTTCGGTCGGCGCGATGTTCGGCCAGTCGATGCCGAACTTCTGGCTCGGTCTTTTGCTCATTATATTCTTCGCCGTCTACCTCGGCTGGCTGCCCACGTCGGGGTTCGACGCCTGGTATTACATCATCCTGCCGGCGATCACGGCGGGTCTTTACGCCACCGCGCGCATCACGCGCCTCGTGCGCTCCCAGATGCTCGACGTGCTGGGCATGGACTACGTGCGCACGGCGCGCTCGAAGGGAATCGTGGAGTGGATCGTGGTGGTGCGCCACGCGCTCAAGAACGCTTCCATCCCCGTCGTCACCCTGGTGGGTTTCGAGCTCGGCATTCTGCTCGGAGGAACGGTGGTGACCGAAGCCGTCTTCGCGTGGCCGGGCGTGGGTTTTCTGGTGGTGGACGCCATCAACAACCAGGACTATCCCATCGTCCAGGCGGCGGTGGCACTGCTGGCGTTCGTGTTCGTTTTCGTGAATCTCGTGGTCGATATCCTGTACGCATGGCTCGACCCGAGGATTTCCTATAGCTAAGGGGTAAGGACACACGATGGTTGTCGACGACAGGGCGGCGACGCTCGATATCGAAATCGATGAGGATACCGAACGCGGGCCGAGCGATTTTCATCTCGCGATGATGGAGCTCAAGCGCAGACCCCCCGCGATCTTCGGCGCGTTCTTCGTCTCCCTCGTCATCATCTTCGCCCTCGTGCCCGATTTGTTCTCTCCGCTGGATCCGCTCTCCCAGGACCTGGGACGCTACCTCAAGCCGCCCGGCTACGTGGACAAGGCGGGGGACACCTACTGGCTCGGCACCGACCAGCAGGGCCGCGATATCTTAAGCCGTATCGTCTGGGGCTCGCGTATCTCGCTCATCGTCGGCATCGCCGCCGTCATCGTGAGCGGACTCATCGGCATCACGGTCGGCATCTTCGCGGGTTATTTCGGCGGCTGGGTGGACACCGTCATCAGCCGCATCATCGATACGGCACTGGCCGTTCCCTTCATCCTGCTGGCGATCAGCCTGGTGGCGATACTGGGGCCGAGCCTGCAGAACATCGTCCTGGTCATCGCGCTCAGGACCTGGCTCGTCTACGCGCGGGTGGTGCGCGCGGAGGTCCTCTCCATCAAGGAGAACGAGTTCGTCACCGGGGCGAAGGCGACCGGCTGCGGCACGCTGCGGATACTGTTCATCTATCTCTTCCCGAACGTGGCTTCCACGACCATCGTCATCGCCACCCTGTACCTGGGCCGGATGATCATCATCGAATCCGCGCTCTCCTTCCTCGGGCTGGGCGTGCCGCCTCCCACGCCGACGTGGGGCGGAATGCTCGCCGACGGCAGGAGCTTCCTCGACACGGCCTGGTGGATAGCGCTCTTCCCGGGCCTCATCCTCATGCTCACGGTGTTGAGCGTGAACCTTCTGGGCGACTGGCTGCGCGACGTGCTCGACCCGAGAATGAAGCGTCTGGCCGAGTAGCGCCCCCGGCGGGAGGATACTCTCCATGTCGAACCCCCAGCTTCCTTCGAGCGTTCTCGTGCGCGACGTCGTCATGCGCGACGGCATCCAGAACCTGAAGCAGGTGTTGCCTACCGAACTCAAAGTGGAGATCATCGAAGGCCTGGCGGACGCGGGCATCCGCCGCATCGAGGCCACGAGCTTCATGAACCCCAAGGCCGTGCCCGCCACGGCGGACGCGGACGAGGTGATGCGCCGCATCGAGAGAAAGCCGGGCGTGCTGTATGAGTGCCTCGTCGCCAACGAGCGCGGCGCCCGCCGGGCGGTGGATGCGGGCTGCGACGGGGTGCAGCAGGTCATCTCCATCACGGACGTGCACAACCGCGCGAACGTGAACCGTTCCGTCAAGCAGAGCCTGGAGGAGATGGCCAGGATCTCCAAAATCGTGAAGGGCGCGGGTATCCCCTTCAGCGGGGCGATCAGTCTCTCGACGGGGTGTCCCTACACCGGGCGCGTGGCGGAAGAGGTGGTCTACGACATCGCCGAAAAGTACGACGCGCTGGGCGTGGACGAGTTTTTCCTGTGCGATTCGATGGGCATGGGCGACCCCGCGCGGATGGGCCGCATGGTGAGCGAACTGCGCCGACGCTGGCCGGAGAAGGGCCTCGTGGTGCACCTGCACAACACGCGCGGTATGGGCCTCGCCAACGCCCTGTCCTCGATGCAGGCGGGAGCGGACGTGCTGGACGGTTCTCTGGGCGGCATCGGCGGATGCCCCTTCGCGCCGAACGCCTCGGGCAACATATCGACCGAGGATCTGGCCCACATGCTCTGGCTCATGGAGGTGGAAACGGGGGTGGACGTCGACGCTCTCATCCGCCTGGCGGAGAAGCTGGCCAGCGCCATGGAAGCGCCTCTGTACGGCACCGTGCTCCAGGCGGGCAAGAGCTTCACGAAGACGCCCACGCCCGAGTGGCTCCTGGTGGATGAGGACGCCCGCACCACGCAGGCGGTGGATGAGCTGGCTGTGCGGTTCTAGGCGCGCGGAGTTTCGTACAACTACCCCGAGACTTCATATGTTGGTAGGGACAGGTCGCGACCTGTCCCTACGGAGTCGATAAAAAACTTCGCGTTTACCCGCCCTCAACCCAAATCGATTCCCTCGGCTTTCAGTTCTTCTTCCGTGTAGCCCAGGCGCTCCATCAAGACCTCGCGGTTGCTGCTCCCCAGAGGTTCGCCCGCGTGGCGCACCTTGCCGGGCGTGCGCGACAGCTTGCCGAAGGCCTCCTGCATCCGCACCGGGCCGCCAAGCTCCTCATCTTGCACCTCGGTGATGTTCCCCCGCGCGACCACCTGTTCGTTCTCCACCACCATCTTCACGCTGTTGATGGGGGTGGCCGCGCCCTCGAACTCGGTCAAGCGCGCCATCACCTCATCGAGGGTGAGGGTGATTAAGGTCTTCTGGAGTTCATCCTCGATGGCGTCCGCGTTCTTCATGCGCTCGCGGTTGTCGGCGAACCTGGGGTCCGCGATCAGATCCTCGCGCCCCAGCCCCTTGCAGATGTTCTCGAAGATGGACTGGTTCGAGCCCGCGATGAGTACCCACTGGCCGTCTTTGGTCTCGAAGTTGTTCCGGGGCACCGCAAACTCGAGGCGCGAGCCGCTCCTTCCCTGGATGAAGTCGAGCTGGTCGTAATAGATCACCTGGGGACCCAGCATGGTGAGCAACTGCTCGTAGATCGCGAGATCGATTTGCTGGCCTTCACCACCCCTTCGCTCGCGCTCGAAAAGGGCGGTCATCACCAGGAACGCCGCGCCGATGCCCGTCGAGCAGTCTCCCAATCCCCAAGAGGGGCTCAGGGGCGGCCCGTCGGGGTAGCCGTTGATGTGGCTGAAACCCGCGAAGGCCTCCGCCAGGGAGCCGAAACCGGGACGGTTTTTGTAAGGTCCCGTTCTGCCGAATCCCGTGATGGAGAGCATGATGACGCCGAGGTTCACCTCTTTGAGGTTCTCGTAGTCGAGTCCCCATTTCTCCAGCACGCCGGTGCGGTAGTTCTCCACCACGACGTCGGCCTCGGCCACGAGCCGCTTCACCGCCTCGACGCCGAAAGGAGTCCTTAAATCCAGCGTCACGCTCTTCTTGTTGCGGTTGATCATCTTGTAGTAGAGGCCCACGCCGTTCTTGTTGTGGCCCCAAAGGCGCATGGGGTCGCCGCCCCTGGGGTTTTCGATCTTGACGACCTCCGCCCCGTAGTCGGCGAGATACATGGTGCAGAGCGGCCCGGCCAGATAGTTCGACATGTCCACGACCCGCACGCCCGAGAGCGGCATGCGCGCGGCTTGTTCATCGTTCATGGGTGATCCTCACGAGAAAGCGTTCGCCTGCGTGTTCAGGAAACGGGGGGAATGCTATCATCCGGCGAAGCCTTTTGGAATCAACCGAAGCCTTGCAGGGAGGAAGCGATGGGCTACCGGGGCATGCACGTCGTGGACGCCGACGCGCACTATCTCGAGCAAATCCGCGATTTCGCCAAATATCTGAAGGGCCCCTCCGTCGAGCGCTTCGCCGACTGGAGCGGGCAGTACCACATGCCCGCCCTGGTGGGGGATCAGTACGACGTCATGCTCCACGGCCGCACCGTGCGTGGCGCCGAGGCGGGCAAGGGCGATCAGGACGAGATGCTCGGCATGTCGAGTCCCGCCGACATCCCCGTCGTGATGGAACGCTTCGGCATCGACACCATCGTGATGATCCCGACCTACATGCTCATGGTCGAGTTCGTGCGCAACGCGAACCACGCCATGGACATCTGCAACGGCTACATCGACTACATGCTGGACGGCGTCTGCGCGCCCGAGGAGGGAATCTACACGCTGGTGGTGGCCGCGGGCCGCGACCCCGAGCGCGCGGCGAAGATGATAGACCGCGTGGCGGGCGACCCCGCTGTGTGCGGGGTGGAGATGCTCGGCAGCGCCGAGCTTCCCCTGGGGGCCGAGGCGTACAATCCCATCTACGAGGCGGCGCAGCACCACGGGCTCCCCATCGTCTTGCACGCGAATTTCCTGGGGCCGGACCTTTCGAGTTTCGCCAAGTTTCCCACCTTCGTCGAGAGCCACGCGCTGGACATGACCTGGTGCAACCAGGTGCAGCTCGTGAGCATGGTGATGGAGGGCGTTCCCGAACGCTTCCCGGACCTCAAGATCGTGTTTCAGGAGAGCGGCATCACCTGGGTGGCGGGCCTCATGTACCGTCTGGACACCGAATACATGCGCCGCCGGGTGGAAGCCCCTCTGCTCCGGAAGCTGCCGAGCGAATACATCAAGGATTTCTACTTCGGCACCCAGCCGATGGAGGATATGCCCAGAAAGCACTTGAAGATGTTCTTCGACCTGCTCGACGGGGAAAACACCTTCCTGTTCGCGAGCGACTGGCCCCATTTCGATTATGACGAACCCTCGGCGGTCGCCGACCTCCCGTTCCTGAGCGAAGCGGGCCGCCGCAAGATCATGGGCGAGAACGCGCTCGGCGTCTTCCGCTTCACGGAGAAGACGGTGAACCTGGAGGCGGGCGCCTAGATGGCGAGGCGGCTCTGGGCGGCGCGCGCGTCCGAGATAGGCCCCGGCGAGCGGATTCGCCTGGAATTGGGCGGTCTCAATCTCGGCATATTCCGGCTGAGCGACGGTTTTTTCGCGATCGAGGACAAGTGCCCCCACCAGCAGGGCCCCGTCTGCTCGGGGAACCTCTTCCGCGAGATCACGGCCTTCGTGGGAGATGACGGCAGGGTGCGCGAGCACTACGCGCGCGATGAGGCGGACGTGGTCGCGTGCCCCATGCACGGCTGGGAGTTCGAGATCAGGACGGGGGAATGCCTCGCCAACCGCAGGCGGAAAGTCCAGCGCTTTCCCGTGGAAGTCGACGGAGAGGACCTCTACGTCATCCTGCCGGGGCGTTGAGGCTGTCTACCTCCGCAAATCCCCCCTTCTTGACAACCAAACCGGAAACGCCTCTATAATTTCCGTACATCCGCAGATTCGACCGGAGCAGTCGGGAGGGAGAGACCTCCTCATTTCGGCTCACTTTTTCTGGAGGGGAAACGATGTCCATGCCCACCTACGGATACGATCACATGCACTTTCGAAGCGAGGACCCCCACGCGGCCAGGAAATTCTGGGAGGAGATGTTCGGCGCGAAGGTGGTGGACGAGGGAGATCTGGGCGGCTCGCCGATTTTCAGCTTCGATCTGAACGGCATGAGTTTCCTGGTGTCGGGCCGGGCGGAAGGCGAGAACCCCGTGCGCACGACGAGCGACCCGCGCTACGGCCTCGATCATTTCGGTCTCGTCGTCGACGACATGGACAGGGCCGAGGCCGACCTGCGCGCGAAAGGCGCCGATTTCATCTGCGACCCGTGGGAGATCGGTCCGGGCACGAAGATCGCCTTCATCCGGGGGCCGGACGACATCAGCATCGAGCTCGTCTCGCGCAGCTAGTCGGGAATCTTTGCCTGGAGACGACGGTGCTCCGGGCGGGGTGCTCGGCGCTCCGGGGCAGGGTGTTCAAAATTGACAACGCAGGGGAACCCTGCTAGCATTTCAACATACTTGTAAGACTGGTTGAGGTTGTTTGAGGATTTATCGAACGCCGGAGAGTGGGAATCGCGAACCGGTGGTGTCGTCGCCTCCAGGGCCTCCGTGCCCCGTTTCGCCTCCTGCTGTTAAAATGCTTCTCATCTCTCCGTCTGAAATTTGAGTGAACAGAGGGGCCCGGCGTAGGGCTTCTTGACTGGAGTTGTGGCGTGGTTCTGCCCCCGATGGCGGTCGCCCTGCCATAGGGGAGCACGGTTCCCTTGGGCGATGATGGAGGGTTGACCATGAAAGAACTCGGATTGAGTCGTCGGAAACTCCTTCGCAATGCCGCACTTGGAACGGCCGCCCTGGCCTTGCCTGTATCTCGGGTGACCCCCTCGGCGGCGATGGTGAAATCGCTCAACTTCTACAGTTGGACCTACGGCATCAGCTTCGTGAAACAGCGGATCGCCGAATTCGAAAAACTCGCCAAGGTCAAGATCAACTACGGCAACACGCCGGGCAGCAAGTATCACGACACGCTGGTCGTCAAGTTCACGGGCAATTCACCCCTGGACGTCATCTACATGATCGACGGGCACCTCGCCGAGTTCGTCGAGGCGGGATGGCTGTATCCCATCGACGAATTCCCACGGGTGGATGAGTACAGAAAAGAATTTATCGGCCCGACCGCCGATGCGCTCACCTACAAGGGCAAGCTCTACGGCCTGCCCTACTACGTGGGCCACATGGCGTTCCTCTACAACGAGGAGCACCTGGAGAAGGCGGGCATCGGCGCTCCTCCCAAGACCTGGGACGAGGTGGTCCAGCAGAGCCTCCAGATCAAGAGCAAGGGGATTCAGGAATATCCCTTCCTCCAGTTCCTGAAAGCCGACTTCTGGATGGGCGAGATGCTCTTCACCATGATGTACAGCCGGGGCGGAAGGTTCGTCGACGAGAAATACAACGTCATGGGCTACGACAAGGAAGGCTCCGCCGTGGCGCAGTCGATCCAGTGGATCATCGACGCGGCCAAGAAGCACAAGATCACGCAGCCCGGCTTCATGGAGCTGAACGAGGTCGCAGCACTCAAGGCCTTCAGCAGCGGCACGGGCAGCTTCGCCATCCTGCCGAACTACCGGCTGCGGGCCGCGAACGAACCCAAGTCCTCGAAGGTGGCCGGCAAGATCAAGATGGCGCTGATTCCGACCGCCAACAACGCCAAGCCACATGTCTGCGGATGGACGAGGTGCTACAGCATGACCGCTTCGGCCGCGAAGGATCCCGCGCGCAAGGCGATGGCCTGGAAGATGGTGGACTTCCTGGGCGGCAAGGACAAAACGGGCACCTACCGCACCGCGAAGAAGTGGTTCACCGACTTTGGTCTGGGCTTCGGCCACGCGCCGCTGTTCAAGGACCCCGACATCGTCGCGGCCGCGAACAAGTGGGGCGAAGCGAAATTGTTCGAGAGCCAGATGGCGCTCAGCAAGCCCAAGGACGGGCAGAAGGCCGTCTGGTACGCCGAGTGGGATCAGTTCATGCGTCCGCGCGTCCACAAGGCGATCCTGGGTCAGGCCGACATCGTGGGCACGCTCAAGACCCTGACCAAGCAGTGGAATAGACTGAAACGGCGTTACGGTTAGACACAAGCGGTTGCCTCCCCCGGCGGCGCACTGCCGGGGGAGGCGCGATGGAGGTTTTCCTTGGCGAATATCCTGTCCGCCGAAGGGGTAGAGCCCGCCGCGCAGACGGGCGTGAAGGGCTGGTTCGCCCGGCGCACTCAGACGGAAGGCGGCATCGCGGCGTTCTTCGTGGGGCCTGCGCTGCTGCTGATGGTGTTGCTCAACATATATCCCATCCTGCATTCGTTCTACGTCAGCGTCCACGTCTATAACCTGAAGCGGCCCCACAGAAACCCCTTCGTGGGTTTCGAGAACTACGTCATGTTCCTGGAGAGCGAGGATTTCTACAACGCGCTCATCAACACGGTCATCTTCGTCGTGGTGTCGGTGGTCGCCGTGGCCCTGATCGGCCTCGTCTTCTCCCTGGCGCTCAATGAACTGGGCTCCGGCGTTCGCAAGTGGGCGGTGCCGCTCATCCTCGTGCCCTGGGCGGTGCCCTACGTGGCGAACGGCTTGATCTGGGAGTGGATCTACCATTCCGACTACGGGGTGCTGAACGGGCTTCTGGTGGCTCTGGGCGTCATCGACAAGTACCAGACGTGGCTCAGCAACCCCGACCGAGCGCTCTACACCCTTGTGAACGCCTTCGTCTGGAAGGAGGTGCCCCTGGCCACCGTATTGTTCCTGACGGCGCTCCAGGCCATCCCCGAGGACCTCTACAGCGCAGCCAAGATCGACCAGGCGGGCGCATCGAGGCGTTTCTGGCACATCACCCTGCCCGCGCTCAAGCTGGCCTTTCTTCTTGTTCTGGTCTACACCTCGATCATCTCCATCAAGACTTTCGACCTCGTTTACATCCTGACCGAGGGAGGCCCCGGAGACGCAACGGCGCTCGTCTCCTGGTATACCTACGTGGAAACATTCCGTAACCTGCAGTTCGGCTCCGGCGCGTCGATTTCCTACGTGATCGCCATCGCCACCTTCATCCTAGCGATCGGCTACATCAAGATTCTCTACAGGCCGCAGGAGAGTTGATCATGGCTGCCCCGAGCGTTCCCGACGTCAAGGAGATTCAAAGATACCGCCAGGCTGCTGTCCTGGGGCGTGTCGTGCTCTATCTGATTGTCGCTTTCATGCTCTTCTACGCCATCTCGCCCTTTTACTGGATGCTCAATTCGAGTCTTCAGTTTGAAAAGGACGTGGTGTCGGTGCCGCCCAACTGGGTCCCGCCTGCGCTCAACATCGGCAACTACGAGGAGATCATTCTCAGAAAGCCAGCGGATACGAGCGTCGCGTTCGACAAGAGAATGGCGGGCTATTCCACGTTCCCCACGGCGGACGTGCTGCCCTCGATGTGGAACAGCTTCGTCGTGGCGTTCGGCGTCACCATCATCAACGTCATACTGGGATGTCTGGCGGCGTATGGTTTCGCGCGTCTTTACTTCAAGGGGAAGCAGTCCCTTTTCTACGTCGTGCTGGCGTCCCGCATCGTGCCCGAGGTGTCGCTGATCGTCCCGTTCTACCTGATGATCCGCGGGCTCGGGTTGCTGGACACTTATATGGGACTCATCGTCGCCTACATTCCGATCTCCCTGCCGCTGGCGATCTTCGTGCTGGTCGCCTACTTCGAGACCGTCCCGCAGGAGATCGAGAGCGCCGCCCGCGTGGACGGCTGCAACCGCTTCCAGACCCTCTGGCGGGTGATCCTGCCGCTTTCGGCGCCTGCTATCGTCACGGCGGCGGTGTTCGTGTTCCTCACGAGCTGGAACGAGTTCCTCTTCCCGCTCGTCCTGACCCAGACGATGAACACCCGGCCCATCACGGTGACGCTGCTCGATTTCGTCTCCGAATTTTCGGTGAGCTACGCGCGGATGAACGCCGCGGGCGTCGCCTGCGTCATCATTCCCGTCGCCCTGGCCCTCATGTTCCAGCGCTACTTCGTGCGCGGACTCACGGCGGGCGCGGTGAAGGGCTAGCCGGTTTTCCATAGGAGCGCGTGAGAATGGCGAAGGTCGTTTTGGAGAACTTGACCAAGAACTATGGCGAGGTGGTCGCGGTCGACAACGTGGACCTCGAGATCGAAGACGGCAGGTTCGTCGTCCTCCTCGGCCCTTCGGGGTGCGGGAAGACCACCATCCTGAACGTGGTGGCGGGTCTGCTGGAACCCACCGAGGGCGCGATACTCATCGACGGGGTGGACGTTCGCTACATCCCGGCGCACAAGCGCAACATGGCCATGGTGTTCCAGAGCTACGCCCTTTATCCCCACCTCCGTGTGCGGGACAATCTGGCCTTCCCGCTTCGGATGATGAAGATGACCAAATCGGAAATCGAGGAGAAAGTCCTCTGGGCGGCCGAGGCGCTCGATATCGGAGAGCTTCTGGCCCGAAGGCCCCGCGAACTCTCGGGCGGACAGCGCCAGCGCGTGGCGCTGGGCCGGGCGATCGTCCGCGAGCCCTGGGCGTTCCTGATGGACGAGCCGCTCTCGAACCTGGACGCCGCGCTCAGGGTCGAGATGCGCGCGGAGCTTAAAAAGCTCCACCGGCGTCTCGAGACCACGATGATCTACGTGACCCACGATCAGGTGGAGGCGCTGAACATGGCGGACGAGATAGCGCTCCTGAAAGACGGCGTGCTCCAGCAGTACGCCTCCCCCTACGCCGTTTACCACGAGCCGGCGAACACCTTCGTAGCGCAGTTCGTGGGCACGCCGCCCATGAACCTCATCTCGGGCTCCCTGGAGCAGGAGAACGGGAGGCTGCGCTTCCGCTACGGGAATTTCGCCGTGGAGCCTTCGCCGGAGCAACGCAAGCGCCTGGAGGAAAAGGAGAGGGAGAAGGTGATCCTGGGGATTCGCCCGGAAGACGTTACCGTGAAGGCCGCCGGCAGCGATGGCGACGGCCACCTGAGCAAGGTGCTGCTTCTGGAGCCTTACGGGGCGGATCAGGTGCTCGAACTCGCCTTCGAGGATCTATCCATCATGGCGCGCACACCCTCCACCCTGAGAGTCGACATGGGCGATGAGGCCCGGGTGGGGATGCGCGAGGACAACCTCTTCTTCTTCGACGCCGAAACCCAACTGGCTATTTGAGGCTAGACGTACTCCCGGACTTCGAGGGGCTGTTGAAAAACCTCCGATTCCTAGATTTGTCGTATGTCCCCGACCGACGAGAGAGAGATTCACTCCCCCCTTGAGGGGGAGTCGAAGAGGCCAAGCCCTTGGGCGAAGGCCGATTCGGTGGGGGGTAAAACGCGTTTAATTGCCATTCCGAATTATACCCCCCACCGATTCGCTTTCGGGCTTACGCCCTCAGCTCATCGACTC
>WTGD01000052.1 GCA_011523725.1 Nitrospinota bacterium | reverse complement strand
TCCCTCCACCACCTCGCCCTGCTCTTTTCTGCTTCTGAAGCGCGAGAGCATCTCCACGCGAGCCGGCAGCGATTCGAAGCGCGTGCGAAAGGTATCCCAATGCTGGTGCGCAAGCAGCGTCGTCGGCACGATGACGGCAACCTGCTTGCCCGCCGAAATCGCCCGGGCTGCGGCCCTGAGCGCCACTTCCGTCTTTCCGTAGCCGACGTCCCCGCAGATGAGGCGGTCCATCGGCCGGGTGCGCTCCATATCCTCCAGCACGACGCGAATCGCCTGTTCCTGATCGGGCGTCTCCTCGAACCCGAAGCCGGCGGATATTTCATGATCGAACGCGCCTTCCGCCGAAAAAGCATACCCCTGGGAGGCGCTCCGCTCTGAATACAGCCGCACCAGATCGCGAGCGATCCCCTGGAGTGATTTCTTGACGTTGTTCTTCGTCTTGTTCCATCGGTTCCCGCCCAATCTGTCGAGCGGCGGCGCGACTCCCCCTCCACGATATTTGTGGATACGCTCGACATCGTCCATCGGGACGTAGAGCTTGTCGCCCCCCGCATACTGGAGGGTGAGAAATTCATTCTCCCCATCGCGGTGCTCGATGACGCGCGTGCCCATGTAGCGGCCGACGCCGTGCTCCACGTGCACCACGAGGTCGTTTTCATTCAAATCCTTGAAGCCCTCGCCGGGCTTCGACTGGGGGAGACGGCGCGAGTCCCGACCCAAAGCACCGACGAGCAGGTCCTGCGCGCGAAAGAACACCCTGCGCTCATCAGGCAGCCGGAAGCCGGCTCCAAGCTTTCCTTCCGCCAGAACGACGTCGGGACGCCCATCGATGAGCGAGGCGCCTCGGGGTAAAATTTCCACGCCCACCTCATGCTCGCGCAAAAGCGCCTGTATCCTGAGCGCGAGGGTCTTCTCCTCCGCCACGATGACGACGCTTTCATCACCCCGACGCCACGAGCGTAGTTGACCGACGAACGCCTCCACCCGCCCCCGGAAAGGGTTGATGTTTTCCGCGCGCAAGGCCTCGAAACCTTCTTCGGAATCTTCGGTGTCGAGCCCCAGCGAACTGAACTCCAGACGCGGCCAGATAGAGAGTTCCTCGCGGATTTCCTCGGGCGCGAGCCACAAGCGCTCGGGCGCGAAGGAAACGAGGCCCCTCTCGGGCGCAAGGCGCGCCTCCTCGTTCACTTCGTCCCACAGCTTCTCGAGCGTTTCGTCGAGGTTTTCCGCTTCGTTCACAATCCAGAGCGCGCTGCCGGGCGCTACGTCGAACAAGGTCGTCATGTCGGACAAAAACATGGGCGCGAGACCCTCCATGCCCGAAAAATATCCGTCCGCATCGAGGTATTCGAGAAGGCGTTCGACGCGTTCGCTCGTCTCCGGCGTGTCGGCTTCCAAAAGGGCGCGGCGGCCCCTCTCCAGCTCTTCCGGTGAGAAAACAATCTCTCTCGCCGGAAAAACGTCCACGCCTTGCAGGGTATCCAGATTTCGCTGCGTCTGGGGATGGAAGTTTCGCAGGGAGTCGATTTCGTCCCCGCGAAGCTCCAGACGCGTCGGATATACGTTCTGAGGGGAAAAAAAGTCCAGAATGCCGCCCCTTACGGCATATTCTCCGGGGGATTCGGCCAGCGACCTCCTCTGGTACATCAGCGACTCAAGCGAGCCGATGAACGGGTCCCGCTCAATCTCCATCCCCTCGCGCAAGTGAATCATGGCGGCGTTCAAACGCTCGGGCGGAGGCACTCTCGTCCCCATGGCCGATACGCTCGTCAGTACGACGCCCTGTCCTCCGCCGCGCAAAAACCGCAGCGCGGACATCCTCTCGCCGACAATTTCACTCGATGGAGACAACCGGGAGAAGGGATACACATCCCACGCCGGGAAACCCAGGACCGGCGAATTCCGCTCCCCCGAGGCACCGAGGAACAGCTTCATGTTCGCTTTGATCACTTCGAGGCGGCGCTGCTCCTCCTCGACGTAAACGACGGGTCCGGGGTGTTCGCGCGCAATCCGGACCAGCCACCAGGCGATCGACGCATCGTTCGCGCCGCGCAAGTAAACCCGCCTGGCCCCATCCAGACCCCGAAGCGATAAAAAGGATTCATTCATGATGTGAAATTTCTGGTTTCTGCTCGAAGCGCATCAGGCGATGAAATGTGTCGGAGCGTCACGTACGGCATGTAAACTTTCAGATAAACCCTTAATTCAAAGATTTCCTGGGAAGGACGAAATCCCTGAGCACGTTGGAAGAATTTCGGGGCAACGCGATCTCCGCGCCGTTCAAGGATACCTGAGTTCCCGCCACGTTGCCCACCGTGAGGGTGAATTTTTCCGACGCCTTCCAATCTTTCTCGTTGCCCGCCAGCAAAAGGAGCTCTTCCGTTTTTTCCGCATCGACCACGATTCGCAGCCACGTGTCTTCCGCCGCAAAAATCCTGAGTGTCAGGG
>WTGD01000060.1 GCA_011523725.1 Nitrospinota bacterium | reverse complement strand
TTTCTGAGCGCGCGGCAAAAGGTGGGCGCCTCGGGCAGGCTCGGGGGAGGGTCCCCCGTCAGATAGACGCGCGGGTGCGCGGGGTCCGCGCTCATCAGGAGGGCGCGTTTTTCTCTTCTCGCGCCCGGGAAAAAGAGGACGATCGTGTGCGCGTCGGTCTGGGAGATTCTCTCCAGGCGCGCGCCGAGAAGATTCTCGCTCAACTCCGCCGCAATCGCCTGAAGCACGAAAGTATCCATGAATCCACCCCAAGTCCTGGAATGTCGGGCCCGTGCGCGTAAATTGACACGCCCCCTGCGGAAAATTATTGTAGACTCTTTCAAGTGAGCTGTTAACAACGCATGACGGGGCGGAGCATGATGGACAGCATGACGGGTTACGGCGCTGGGGAGAGGCCGCTGGGCGAGGCTTCGCTCAGCGTGGAGGCGCGCTCGGTGAACCACCGCTATCTGGAGGTCTCCTGCCGGGGGCCGCGCTGGTCGCTCGCGCTCGAGAGCGAGGTGCGCGAGGCGGTGAAAAAGCGCTTCTCCCGGGGACGTTTCGACATCTACATCCGCTCGGGCGAGGAGGGGAACCACGCGTCCCCCATCGACGCGGAAGCCGCGAAATCCCTGCTCGTCACCCTGAAATCCCTGAAAAATGAACTGGGAATCGCGGGCGAGGTGGACCTCTCGATACTCACCGGCTTCCGGGACCTGCTCAAGAGCGCCGAGCCCGAGCCGGACAAGGACGAGATTCGGGCCGTCCTGATGGAATCGCTCGGCGATGCGCTGGGCGCCCTGGGCCTCATGCGCGAAAAAGAGGGGGATGCGCTCGCCGAAGACATCCGCGGGCACCTCGCCTCGGTGGAGAAGGGGTGCGGCGAGATTCGCGAACGCCTGCCCGAAGCGCGCAGGCTGCTCACCGGGCGGATGCGCGAGCGGATTCGAGAAATCGCAGACGGCGTCGAGGTGGACGAGGGACGCCTCGAGCAGGAGATGATCTACGCCGCCGAGCGCGGCGACATCAGCGAGGAACTCAGCCGCCTCGACAGCCACGTCGTCCAGTTTCGCGAGATGCTCGAAACGGACGGCCCCATCGGCCGCAAGCTCGACTTCCTCACCCAGGAGATGAACCGCGAGGCCAACACGATTTCGTCGAAATCCATCGATCTCACGCTCACCCAGAGCGCGGTCGAGGTGAAGAGCGCCATCGAGAAAATCCGCGAACAAGTACAGAACGTGGAATGATGGGAAGCCGGGGCCACCTCTTCGTTCTCTCCGCACCTTCCGGGGCGGGCAAATCCACGCTCATCGACCGCTCCTGCCGGGAGCTTACAGGCGTCTGGCACTCGATAAGCGCGACCACCCGGCCGAGGCGCGAGTACGAGGAGGACGGGGTTCATTATTATTTCATGGAGCAGACACGGTTCGACGAGATGATCGCCAGAGACGCGTTCCTCGAATGGGCGCGGGTTTTCGAGGAATGCTACGGGACGCCCGCCGAGGCGGTCGATGCGCATCTGGCCGGGGGAGACGACGTGATCATGGACCTCGACGTGCAGGGCGCCCTGCAGGTCAAGCAGAAACGAGCGGAAGCGAGCCTCGTATTCGTCATGCCGCCCTCGCTGGACGAGTTGACCAGACGCCTCGAACACAGGGCGTCGGAAACGGGTGAGGACGCCGCACTCCGGCTATCGAGAGCCGAAGAGGAGATGGCGCAGAGCCACCGGTACGACCACGTCATCATGAACGACGACCTGGACGCCGCTTTCAGCGAACTCAGGAAAATCATCCTCACCCATCGCGGGGAGGTCGACCACCCGTGAGCGAACAGGCGCAAGGCCCTCTGACGGCCAAGAAAACCGTCCTCGGCGTATCGGGCGGCATCGCCTCGTACAAGTCGATCGACCTGGCGCGCCTGCTCGTGCTGGATGGGGCCGAGGTGAGCACCGTGCTGACGCAAAGCGCGGCCTCGTTCGTGCAGCCGCTTCCCTTCGAGGTGCTCACGGGCCAAACGCCCATCCAGAGGATGTTCCCTATCGAGGGGGGCGGATTCACGGGCGACATGCCGCACATCTCTTTGAGCGATAGCGCGGACCTCATCATCATCGCGCCGGCCACGGCGAACATCATCGGGAAATTCGCGCAGGGGGTGGGGGATGATTTCCTCTCCACGCTCCTGCTCTCCGCCAGGCCGCCGGCCCTCGTCGCCCCCGCCATGAACCCGCGCATGTGGGCTTCGCCCGCCGTTCAGGAGAACGTCGCCGCCCTGCGCGCGAGGGGCCACCTCGTCATGGAGCCGGGGGTGGGGCGCATGGCCCGCGCGGAGGAGGGAACCGGCCGGGGGCGCATGCCCGAACCGGGGGAAATTCTTCTGGCCGCGCGCAAGATACTGCTGCCCGATCCCGATCTATCGGGCATGAAGGTGGTGGTCACGGCCTGGAAGTACACGTCGAAAACGGAATACCTTTTCTCT
>WTGD01000399.1 GCA_011523725.1 Nitrospinota bacterium | reverse complement strand
GATATGCCCAGAAAGCGCGCGTCAAGGGGGACTGGCTGGTCCATCTGCCGGAGAATATGTCCACGAGAGGGGCGATGGCGCTCGGCACGGCCGGCTTCACGGCCATGCTTTCCGTTCAGGCGCTGGAAGACCACGGCATGGGCGTCGATGACGGGGAGGTTCTCGTCACAGGCGCCGCGGGCGGGGTGGGTTCCGTCGCGGTGGCCGTTCTCGCGAATCTGGGCTATTCCGTCACCGCGTCGACGGGCAGGGAAGAGACCCACGGATATCTCGAATCACTCGGCGCTTCTGAGATCATCGCCCGGAGCGAACTCGCCGAACCCACGAAACGCCCGCTCGAGAGCGAGCGCTGGGCGGGTTGCATCGACTCGGTGGGCGGCACGACGCTTGCGCGCCTTCTGACGCAGATGAAGCACCGAAGCTCGGTGGCGGCGGTGGGTCTGGCCGGCGGGAGCGCGCTCGAGACGACGGTGATTCCGTTTCTCTTACGCGGCGTGAACCTGCTGGGCATCGATTCCGTCATGTGCCCGTATGAGCCGCGCCAGAAGGCGTGGGCGCGCCTTGCGGATCAGATGCCGCAGGACAAGCTCGAATCCATGATCACCGAGGCGACGCTTTCCGATCTCGCCGGGCTGGGCAGGGATATATTGAAAGGGCAGGTGCGGGGCCGCGTGGTCGTCGACGTGAACGCCTAGGCGTTTCTTTTTTTCGTCAACTCGCGGTCCAAGGCCGCGGCGAATTTCTGGCGATCCGCAGTGGCCATGGGCGGCGGGCCGCCCTGGACGAGACCGCCCGAGCGCATATCCATCATGAAATTTCTCAACGATAGCCGCTCGCCCACGTTTTCCTCGGTATAGACCTCGCCGCGCGGGTCGATGGCCAGTGCGCCTTTTTCGACCGCCTTCGCCGCGAAGGGCACGTCCGCCGTGATGACGAAATCCCCCGCGCTCAGGTTCTCGACGATGTACTCATCGGCTACGTCAGCCCCGCCGGGAACCTGAATCATCGAGACGTTAGCGATATCCGGCGTCCTCAGCTTCATATTGGCAACCAGAACGGTGGGAATGTCGAGGCGGTCGGCGGTCTTGTAGAGAATCTCCTTGACCTCTTGCGGACATGCGTCGGCATCCACCCAGATTTTCATGCGTTTTCCCTCTCATCGCCCTTAATCCCGGCGGCTCCTTTATAGTATGATGCCTTTCATTCGAGAAGCCCAATATGCGAGGCCGATGCGGCTGATATTTGCGCGAAGAAAGGGAAGGGATGACGGAACCGCAAGCGAATAACGAGAAAATTGCGGCGCAGATAAGCGAGATGGCCGCGATCGTCTTCGGCGTTCCGCAGGATGAACTCGGCCTCGAGACGGCGGATGACTGCGCGGAGATGCTCCGGATACTCTCAGGCACACCCGTTGAATCCACCGATGAGCCGTTTCTCCCCCCGCTCGAAAATTTCAGGGCCGATGAGGGCGCGGAATGAGCGAACACTGGCGGCTTTCCTTGAGCGACGGCCTTCGCAAGATGGAGGAGGGCGCTCTCAGCGCGACGGAGTGGGTGCGTTCTTTGCTCTCGCGCATCGACGCTTGTGAAGATCAGGTGAAGGCCTGGGTGCAGGTGGACGAAGCGGGCGCACTCGAGGCGGCAAAGGGAGTGGATGACGCCCGAAGCGCCGGGGAGGAGTTGGGCTCCCTGGCCGGTGCGCCCTATGCGGCGAAGGATATTTTCGCCATACAAGGCCTCAAGCTCGAAGCCGGAACGGAGATTTTTGAGGGACGGACGGCTGCCGAAGACGCCGCCTGCGTGGCGCGTTTGAGAAACGCCGGCGCGATCGCTATGGGCAAGGCGGTGACCACGCCTTTCGCGCAGGGCGATCCCTCCATCACCCGCAACCCCTGGAACGTCGAGCGAAGCCCCGGCGGGTCGAGCAGCGGTTCCGCCGCGGCCGTGGGCGCGGGCATGGTTCCCGCCGCGTTCGGCAGCCAGACGACGGGCTCCACGCTGCGCCCCGCCGCGTATTGCGGCGTGCCGGGCTTGAAACCCACCTATGGGCGCATTCCCAGAACGGGCGTCGTCGACGTATCGTGGAATTTCGATCATCTGGGAATCATCGCGCGCACGGTCGAGGACATCGCCAAGATCCTCGAAGTGGCGGCAGGCCCCGATGGCGCGGATCACACCGCCGTGAACGCCCCGCCGCCCTCCGCGAACCAGATGCCCCGGAAACCGGAGAAGATCGCGTATCTCAAGCATCTGCTCCCTCTCGCCAGCGAGGAGGTCGTCGAGTGGACCGAGGGGGCCGTATCTCAAGTAAAATCAAAGGGTATCGACGTTCAAGAGGTGGAGCTGCCTCTGAGCATGGATGAGATAAACGCGGCGCATTTCATCGCCCGGTGCGTGGATTCCGCCGCTTGCCATCAGGACTTGTACGAGGCGCACAAGGACGAACTCCCGCCTTACGTGCGAAGAAGCATGACGATCGGATACATGGCGCCCGCCGTCCACTACGTGAAGGCGATGCGCGTTCGCGCGAGCTTTATTCGGAAAATGGACGATCTCATGAACCGCTACGATCTGTTCGCCCTGCCCAGCTTCGATGCGGGGCCGCCGCCGTGGGAGGAGTCCACGGGGGGGCCTGCCTTTTTACAGCCGCTCACCTTTTCGGGACAGCCGGCGATCACGCTTCCTCTCGGAAGGGGGGACATGAACCTCCCCCTGGGCATCCAGTTCGGGGCGGTGCGCTGCGGGGAGGGGAAGCTGCTCGCGATGGCGCGGTGGTTCGAGGAGGAGATGGGCTGGCGGGCGGCGTTTCCCGAATTTTAGAATGGAATGAATCTTTTGAGTTCATGACGCAGAGGGGCCTGAAATGAACGAGACGGGAGTTGAAACGGCGGTGGAAGAAACGACGGAGGCGGTGAAGCTCAAGATCATCGACGCGGACATTCATCCGCGCATGAACGGGATGCACCAGCTTCATCCCTATCTCTCGGAATCATGGCGCAAGCGCATGGGCGTGGCGCCGCTCAGCTCCGCCAAGGACCCCAACACCGCGCGAAACGTCTTCTCGATACCCAAGCGCTGGTACTACCACCCCCACGGCGCGGAGCGTCCCGACGCCCTGCCGCCCGACGGCGGGAGACCGGGCTCGAACCTCGACATGCTGCGCTCCCACCATCTGGACAAATACGGCGTCGACGTCGGGGTTCTCATCGCGGGCGATCTGTTTGGCATCGGCGGGCTGCCGGACGCCGACATGGCGGCCGCCTTCATCGCCGCGAACAACGACTGGCTGCTGCACGAGTGGTGCGAAGCGGAACCCCGCCTCAAGCTCGCGATGCACATCGGTCCGCGCGACCCGGGGCTCGCCGTCAAGGAAATCGAGAGAATCGGCGCGCATCCCGCCGTGGTTCAGGTGCAGATTCCGCAGATGGACGTGCTGATGGGGAACCGCCATTACTATCCCATCTACGAGGCCGCCGAAGCCATGGGTCTCGCCATCGGGATGCACGGCGCGGGAGAGGCGGCGGGCGTGAACACGCCCATGAATCCCACGGGAATACCCGCCTATTACATCGAGGTGCACACGGGCGCGGTGACGATTGCGCAGGCGCAGGTCATCAGCCTGGTGTGCGAGGGCGTGTTCGTGCGCTTCCCGAAGCTCAAGGTCGTCTTCCAGGAAATGGGCTACGCCTGGCTGCCGAGCATCATGTGGCGCTTCGATCAGGAATGGCGTTCGCTGCGCGCGGAGGTGCCCTGGCTGGAGCGTCCGCCGAGTGAGTACATCGTCGACCACATCCGGCTCACCACGCAGCCCATCGCCGAACCGCCCACGAACGAGGATCACCGCCAGATTCTCAGGATGGCGAGAGCGGAGAAGACGCTGCTGTTCGCGTCCGATTATCCGCACTGGGATTTCGACAACCCCCGGCAGGTATTCCAGGAAGTCTCAGACGAGATGAGGCGGCGCATCTATCACGAAAGCGCCGAGGAGCTCTACGGCCACAAGCTCTGAGCGGGAGATCGCAAAAGGGGCTGTTGAAATAGCCCTGTCTGCGATCCCCGCAAACCGCCAACGCCTTTTGTAGGGACAGGTCGCGACCTGTCCCTACGGACCTCACTTCTCTGTCAACTTCATACGCAGAATCACGAAATCAAGATTTTTTCAACGAACCCGCATCAAACATCGAGGCGGAATTTCTGGACCGCCTCCTCGTTCACTTCCACGCCCAGGCCCGGACCCTCGGGAACCTTGACGACCCCGCCCTCCGCCTCGAAGCCGGTGACGATATCCTCATCATGCCACGCGGGGGCCTTGCCGGATTCGTTGTAGACGATGACAGGCGTCGAGGCGAAAAGGTGCGCGCAGGCGGCGTCGTTCAGCGCGCTGTGGATCACGCTGCCGCAGATGCCCTCGATGCCGTGGATCTCGATGAGGGCGGCGGCCTTTTTCGCATGGAGCAGCCCGCCCTCGCGGTTGACTTTCAAATTCACGATGTCGGCGGCGCGCCTGCGGGCGATTTCGGCCAGATAATCGGGCCGGAACGACTCGTCCGCGCAGATGGGGATGCGCGTGTTCTTGTTGACGAACTCCAGGCCGTCGAGGTCGTTGCCGGGCACGGGCTGCTCGACCATGGTGACCCCGAACTCCTCGATGCGCGCGCACATCTGCACGGCGAGCTTGGGCGTCCAGCTCATGTTCGCGTCGACGACGATGTGCGCCGCATCCCCGGCCGCCTCCCGGGCCGCCGCGACGCGCGCGACGCTCGTCTTCGTGTCGCGGTTCATCTTCACCTTGAACGAGGTGATGCCCATAGCCATGGATTCCGCCGCGAGCTCGGCGGTTCTTTCGGGCGATTCGAGCGGCAGGATGTCGAAGGCGGGCATCTCGTCCCTGATTTTTCCGCCTAGCAGATCGTAGACCGGGCAGCCCAGCATCCGCCCGATGAGATCGTGCACCGCGCAGTCGATGGCCGCCTTGGGCGAATGGTGGAAGGGGATGGCCTTCTCCATCCTGTGGACGATGAGTTCCCTGTCGAAGGGGTTGCAGTCGGCGACCGCGGGAACCAGATATTCATCGAGTATCTGGTAGGCGCTCTTGAGCGTCTCGCCGGTCGGAAACGAGCGCAGCGGCGCCCCGCCCCAGCCGGAAACGCCCTCGCAGGTGATCTTGACGACGATGTCTTCTGAATGCGTGGCGGTGCGCGTGGCGCTCTTGTAGGGATGGTTGAGCGGTATGGCGACGGGGAAGAGTTCTATTTTCTCGATTTTTCTCATTCGTGCCCTCGTTTCCTGTGAGGCGGAATCACACGTGCACCATCACCAGGCCTTTTTCGAGCGTGACCTCATACGTCTCGATGGAGGGGTCTTCTTCCGCCTCGAGCGTGACCTCGTAGGTCTTGACGCGCATCTTGTGGGGGTTGAATACGGAGCGCCCGTTCGTGATGTCGAACTCCCAGCAATGCCACGGGCACACGAGGACCTGCTCGTCCATCACGTATTCATAGGTATGCGGTTTGGACGACTTCATCGTCCCCTTGACCTTGCCCAGGCAAAGCGGCGCGCCCTGGTGCGGGCAGGAGTTCCTGAGCGCATACAGGGAATTCTTGATGTTGAACACGCCGATGGAACGGCCCTCGACCTCGACTATCTTCCGCGCGCCGGGGGGCAGTTCCGATATCTTGCACACCAGGTGTTTCGCCATGCGCGATTCGCCCCGCCCTAGTTTCCGGCCGCCGCGGCCGCCGCCTTTTCCCGCAGCATCTCCTCGAGCTTCGGCATGGCCCGCACCGATGCGTAGCGCGCGTGCTGGCCGCTCTGCGTGGAGAGATTGCGCTTCGAGCCTTTGGGGATATGAATGATGGAGCCGGGGCCCGCATCCTGCCGATCGTCATCCACCTGGGCGTCGATGACCCCCATGATGACGTAGACGAACTGCTCGTGCGCGTTTTCGGTAGTTTCTCCAGAGAAGCCTTCGGGTATTTCCCCGTAGCCGAAGGCGAGGCGCTCGCCTTCAATCCACACGGTGTGGCGTCCCGAGGATGCGGGCGCATCGAATGAGGGGAGTATCGGGTAGTAGGAGTTGTTCAGGCCCTCGACGATGATTTGCGCCTTGGAGGCGTCTTTTTCGAGATTTTCGGTGGAGCCGTCCTCGTACATTTCGTTGATCTCCTCGACGGTGGGCGCCTTGTCCGGCACGACCTGGTCCCTGTCGAGGCCCACGACCGTCCAGGAGCGGTCCTTCACGTAGAGGTAGTCCATGTCGCCGTCCTCGGTGGCGATCATCTGATGCTGGGCGTAGGCGGGCACATGAACGAAGGTGCCCGGCGTGACGACCCTTCTGTCCTTTCCGACGAGGGCGTTGATTTTACCCCGGATGGGAAAAATCATGAGTTCGTTGGGGTGGTAATGTATCTGGGAACCCGTGCCGGCCACCTTGCTGACCTGGCAGAAATACATGTATTCCCCCTCGATAATGGCCCCCTGGCCCGAGGAGAGATGGGGCGTGACGGCTTTTTTCTCGATTTCTTCGAAACGATGGAACGGCATCCGGTACACTCCTTTTTTAACGAAATTACCCGTACAGGGGTATTGGTAAGTCACGACGGATCAAAAAAATTATTGTCGTCGGGTTTGTTGAATTCAAGGCGTGAATGTTACCCTTTCCCGTCGCGTCTGACAATTTATGTTCGACAAAAATGAGGCGTCCTTTCGCATTTTCACGGCAAAGGGCGCGAACCTGGATTTTTCATGACACTTATCAAACTTCATGGGGGTTGTTATGGCGGATGAAAAAGTTCGGTTGGCGTCCATCGGCCTGGCCAACTGGGGAACCATGCTGGCCAATGCCGCGAAAAGGGCGGGGAACGTGGAAATAACCCGGTGTTTCACGAGAACGGAATCCTCGCGCGATGAGTTTGCGGAGAAATTCGGGTGCCGCCCGGCGGCGTCTTTCGATGAAGTCCTCAAGGACGACGAGGTGGAGGGGATTCTCATCGCCACGCCCCACTCCACGCATACGGACCTGATCACGCAGGCCGCATCGGCGGGCAAGCACGTCTTCGTCGAAAAGCCGCTCACCCTGACGGTGGCGGATGCGGACAAGTGCATCGAAGCTACTGAAAAAGCGGGCGTTACACTGTTGATCGGGCACCACAGGAGGCGGCAGGGCGCGAACCGAAAGATTCGCGGGATGATAGACGAGGGCGCGCTCGGGATGGTTCACGCGCTCGAGGCGAACCTCTCCAATCCCAACGGGCAAAACCCCAGGAGCGGCTGGCGTAACGACCCGGCGGAATGCCCGGCGGGGGGCATGACGGGGCTGGGCGTTCACATGGTGGACAATCTCCAGTACCTCGCCGGCCCGGCGAAGCGGGTGAGCGCGTTCAGCAAGCAACTCTACGCAGCGGGAAACCTCGATGACGTGACGAACATCATCCTCGAATACGAGAGCGGCCCGCTCGGCTACATCACCACATGCTACGTCACCTCCAAGCAGTGCACGACGTCGGCCCACGGCACGGAAGCCTCCGCATGGAGCGAGGACGAGGGCGAGCGGCTCTATCTCCAGAAAAAAGACGAAACCCAAAGGAGCGAGCTTTCCGTGGACGGCGGCGATGCGCTCGCTGAGGAAATACAGGAGTTCGGCAAGTGCATCCGGGGTGCGGCCACGCCCGAGACGGACGGCAAAGCGGCGCGGGAAGTCGTGGCCGTTCTGGAGTCCATCGTCGAGAGCGCCAAGAGCGGGCGCGTGGTCGAGGTTTCGGAAATCAGGGGGCATTGAGGGTGAGCGGAGCGGACGTCTGGGAAATCGAGGGTGTGGCGATAGCCGCAGGCTCCTATGAATACGTGAAAATCCCGGTGGCGCGGATGCTCACCGGCTCAGAAACCGGTCTGCCCCTGCATTGCGTGAGAGGGGAGAAGCCCGGCCCCACCCTCTCCGTTCTAGCCTGCGTCCACGGGGATGAGCCGCAGCCGATCCGCGCGTTTCAGAACGTCCTGGCGCAAATCGACCGCGCGCAGCTGAGCGGCGCTCTTCTTCTCGTTCCGGTGGCGAACCCATTCGCCTTTGCGAATTTCTCGCGCCAATCCCCGGATCAGCACGAGCAGACGAACCTCTGGGGCGCGTTTCCGGGTTCCACCCGGGGGACGCTCACGCAGCGCTATGCGCACAAGATTCGTGAAATCCTGATCAAGAATGCGGATTATCTCGTGGAGTTCCACTCGGGCGGTGCGGCCGGGCGAATCCAGAGGCGCGTGGATATGGACCCGGAAGTCGAAGGCGCGCTCGCCGAGAAATCGCGCGAGATGGCGATCGCTTTCGCGAGCGGGGGCGCGGGCCTGGTGCACGGCGTGCCTTTCAGCAAATCGAGCGCTTCGGGCCATGCGCTCACGCAGGGGATACCCGCGGTCAGCGTGGAAATCGGCGGCGCCTACCTGCCCGAATGCGAGGAGAACCTATACCGCGCTGACATGGAGAAAGGTTTTTTGAACCTCCTGGTTCACCTCGGGATGCTTCCCGGAGAGGAGAAGAGATTGAGGATCATCTATTTCGGTTTCGCCCACCGCGCCGAGGCGAATCCATCGAACGGCGGTTACCTCGTCTCGCGCAAAACGCACTTCACGGACCTGGGCGCGGAGGTGAGCGAAGGGGAGCTGTTGGGCGAAATGCTGGACCCTTACAGTCTCGAAGTGGTGGAGGAACTCCGCAGCCCCGCCGACGGCGTGCTTTTTTTCAGCAGGTGCAGCGGGCCGTTCGAGGTGGGGAACAAGGGGTTCGCCGTCGCCACCGAATACAGCGAAATTTGACCAGCCGCGCGGAAGCGCAAATTTTATCTATGGGCTTTTGAAGGACAGACTGGAGGAAACGAAAGACGATGCCTTTTTACGAACCCGAAACGATGGAGCAAAGACTGGCGGGGGCGAGTTACAGCACCTCCGAGGGCGTATGGGTGGACGGCGAGCGCGTCATATTCGGCGTCATCAACAAGCCGGCGGGCACGGGCAGCAGGCCGCACCGCCACCCCAACGAGCAGTTCATCTTCGTTCAGCAGGGAAGCCTGCAGGCGATGATCGACGGCGAGCGCAAAACGGTCGGAAAGGGGGGGATCATCCACATTCCGGCGAATTCGCTCCACAGCATGGTGGCCACGGACGATGAGGACGTCATCTTCATCGTGGCGAAGGATACGACCTGGCAGATCGAGGGTGTCGCCGAGGATGATTCCTCTTATGGCGCCTATATCGGCGAGGGTGCGGATGAGAGCGTGGCCGCGCGGTTTCGCGATATTGCAGAAAAAGGTTCCGGATAAAGCGATAATCGGCCTGGGCGGACGATGCGGTGCGAGGCGATGATCGCGCACGCCATATCGAAACGCGTGATTCTTGCCCGGAGATTTTGACTTGAGAAACCATTTTTGCAAGAATGACCGCAAATCGGACCTAAGCCGCAACGAACCATACTGAACAGACGGGATAATTCCACGGCTTCGGCCATGGACGCATTGCATACGAAATGTTTTGAAATTCGCATGATTTGGGAGGTTGTTGATGGCGACGGCAACGGATGAAGTCAGAAGAGATGACGTAAAACTGCCTGACGAGTACACCAAGCAGGAAAGATTCTGGATGTGGATCAAGGACAACGTCCCGAGCTTCATCGCGGTGCTCGTGATATGGGAGGGCATCGCCTGGTACGTGAGCGAGCCCGCGCTGTTCCCCCGTGTATTCCCCATTTTCCACCGTTTTTACGAAGTCACTTTCCTGAGGTCCGGCGAGACCCTGTGCGTCCTGTGCGTGCACTCCTACCACACCGCCTGGCGGATCATGGTGGGGATGATCATCGCCGGTTTCGTGGGTATCGCCATCGGCATCGCCATGGGGCGCATCGGATGGTTCGAGAAGTTCATGATCCCCATCCTGAGCATGCTCCTGCCCATTCCGGCCCTGGCCTGGAGCCCGATTCTCGTCCTGTGGTTCGGCCTCGGCAACACGACCATGATCTTCATCACCGCGTTCGCCGCCGCGCTCCCGGCCATCTCCTCCACATGGACGGGGGTGAAGACCATCAACCCGATATGGATACGGGCGGCGCAGTCGATGAACGCCGAGGGAATGACCCTGTTCTGGAAGGTCATTTTCCCCGGTTCGCTGCCGTTCATCCTCTCGGGCATCCGCATCGGCCTCGCGCGCGCATGGCGCGCCGGCATCGCCGGTGAGATGGTGGCCGCGAGCGACTGGGGTCTGGGCTACGCCATCTTCGACAGCCGCGAGGACCTCGACACCGCCTTCATGCTGGTGGGGATCGCCGCCATCGCCCTGGTCGGCTTCGTGATGGAGAAGTTCATCTTCGAGAAGTTCGAAAAGGTGACCGTCGTCAAGTGGGGCATGATGGAAGAGGTCGGCGGACAGCGCCAATAGCCGATAACAACGACTGAAACAAGGAAGGCCGGCTCCCGCCTGGGGCCGGCCTTTTTGTTTGTGGTTCTTGTGCGGAGTCTGCGCTAGTTGCCGCGCACGGCTTCGGTCGCCATGTGTTCGAGTTCGATCACCCTCGGGTCGAACGGGTCCCGGGGGCGCGGCACGTCCACTTTGATCTCTTTATGGACGACTCCCGGCTGGCCCGCGAGAACGATGATCCTGTCCGCGAGGTAGACCGCTTCGCTCAGGTTGTGCGTGACGTAGAAGATGGTCTTCTTGGTTTTCTCCCATACCTCGACCGTAAGCGACTGGAGGTTCTCGCGCGTCTGCGCGTCGAGCGCGCCGAAGGGTTCGTCCATCAGCATGAACTGGGGTTCGTAGGCGTACGCCCGCGCCACGGCGACGCGCTGCTTCATGCCGCCTGAGAGGTTGTGGGGATAGAGGTGGGTGAATTTTTCGAGGTGGACGAGTTCCAGGTATTGCTGCGCCTTCTGCGTGCGCTCCTCCTTGCTCAGGCCCTTCATCTCCAGGCCGAACTCGACGTTCCTGAGAGCGGTGCGCCACGGGAAAAGCGCGTATTCCTGGAACACGACGCCGCGGTTCATGCGGCCGGCCGCCGAAATGGGGTTGCCGTCCAGCAGAATGGAGCCCGCCGTATGGTTCAGGAATCCCGCCAGGATATTCAGCAGCGTGGTCTTCCCGCACCCGGACAGCCCCACGACGCACATGAATTCGCCGTCCTGGATGTCGAGGTTGATGTCCTTCAAGGCGTGAACCTTCCTGTCCTTCAGGTAATATTCCATGTGTAGATTCTTGATGCTCACTTTCACCGGCATGTTGTTCGGTCCTTATGCTATTTGCGATGAGCGCAACTGCTCAATGTATGATTTTTCCGGTTATTTGCGATGAGTCCGAAAAATAGCGCAGATGATCCGCTCCCGTCAATTCCGCCGGGCCGCGCGCTTCTTTTCTGAAAAATCAGAAGATTACGGCAACGCCCTCGTAGTTCATGACGAGGAGGATGACGCCCATCAGGAACAAGACCCCCGTGACGATTCGGAAGAACGCCTGATCCGTGAAGATGTTGTATATCTTCGTGCCCACGAAAAAGCCGAGTAGCACGGGCGTCGTCAGGATGAGGATGAGCCAAAGGGCCGTTGCGCCGATGTAGCCCGCCGCCGCGATGGAGGCGATGGCCGCGACCCGGAGCACGACCTGACTCGCGCTCAGGACGAACAGGTAGCGTTCCTTGGAGATTTTCATGCCGGTGAGATATGAGGCGATGACGTGGGAGGGGATGTTGATGGTGCCCAGCATGAGTCCCGCCACGGCTCCCATGCTCAGGGATCGTTTGAGGGAATCCTCGGGCTCGGGTTTTTCGGGCTGGAGCCATTGCCAGACGATCTGGCAGATCAAAAAAGCGCCCAGGATGAATTTCATCAGGCGCGGGTCGGTGTTCAGGAGAATCGTGAGGCCGACGGCCAGGCCAACCAGGCTCATCGAAAAGAAGGGAACGAAGGGCCTCAGACCCTCGTGGACGGCCGCGCGCGTTCGCCAGGCGTTCATGAGGCTCGTGCACAGGGTGGGGATGGAGATGACGGCGATGGCCGTCGGCAAGTCCCAGAAAATGGCCACGGTGGGCGTCGTCAGGGTGGCGAAACCGAACCCGCCCACCGCCTTGAGGCCCGAGCCGACGAAGGCGGCGCAAAAGGCGAGTATCAATGCGATTGGACTCAAAATACCCCCGTTCCCGAAACCTGCATGTCGTCGAATATGACTCAAAGAGCGGCCAAGCATATTTCATAAACGGAAATCTGTAAATTAGGCGGGCAACCTTGACGCGCCCGCGCCGGTATCGGCATTATGATTCCCGATTCCTGATACGGGAAACCCGAGAGTCGCGTTTTTTCGTCCTGAGGACCGCCTTGCGGGCCGCCCGGGGGTATTCACCCGAGCAAGGCTCGCGCAATGAAACCGGGGTTATTTCATGGATTTTTCGCTGTTCTACATTCTGTACCGCCCCGAAGACATGACTGAGGCGCAGGTCCATGAGGATATGATCACGGAGAGCGTGCTGGCGGACGAGTTGGGCTATTCGTGTGTCTGGTATGCAGAGCATCACTTCTCCCGCGTCGGGATGATTCCCGACCCCCTCCTCATCTGCGCCGCCGTGGCCCAGAAGACGAAGAAAATCCACTTAGGGACAGCCATTTCCATCATGTCGTTCCACGATCCCATCCGGCTGGCCGAGCAGGCCGCCATGGTCGATCTCTTGAGCGGCGGCAGACTGGAGCTGGGTATCGGGCGCGGCTCCCAGCCCAAGGAGTTCCAGGGGTTCGGCGCGAGGCCGTCCGAAAGCCGTGAGCGCTTAAAGGAGGGGCTTCACATTCTCTCCCGCCTTCTGGAGGGAGAGAAGGTGACGTTCCAGGGCCGGTATCATGGTTGCGAGGACGTCGAAATCTTCCCCAAGCCCCTGCAGAAGCCCAGACCCTCCATCTGGCTCGCGGGAACCAGCCCCGAAACATACACCTACGCGGGGGAGAACGGCTTCAAGGTGATGGCGTCGGCGGGCTTTACGGGGCCGGAAGTCTATAAGCAGAAGTTCGGGCTGTATGAGGACGCCATCCGAAAATCGGGCGGCGACCCCGCCGGAATCGAGAGGCCGCTCGTTCATCACATCCACGTTTGCGACGCGGAGGACGCGGATGAATGCTTCCGCCTCACGGTGGAGGGAGAGGGCGAATACCTGCGCTACCGGGCGAAAATGAACGAGGTGGAAATGCCCGAGGAAGAGGCGAAGCACCTGAAGCGCAACTGGAGTTATGAACTGAACGTCGAGGAGATCGTCCGGGGCGGCGGGATCATCGCCGATCCGGGGGCCGTGGCGGAGGACATCTGCAGGCTGCGCGATGAGTACGGGGTGAATCACGTCATCCTGGCGCCCTGGCGCGGGCCGGACCACGCCGCCGTGATGCGCTCGATAGAGAGTTTCGCAAACGACGTCATGCCGCTGGTGAACGCCGCCGCGCCCGTCGCTTCGAACGGAAACAACTCTTGATGCCTTGATGGTTTCTTTATTGTCTCAAAAGTGAGGAGGCGCTTTTTCGTGGGTATGAGCTTTAGTTTGCATCTGGTGCCGGATGACATCCGGCTCGTGGCGGAGCGCTCGAAATACGCCGAGGACAACGGTTTCGAGCAGGTGTGGATAGCCGAGAGCCACCTCACCTGCCGGGATCACAACGTCGCGCTCGCCCTGGCGATAGAAAACACCTCGCACGTGAAAATCGGCCCCGGCGTGACGAACCCGGTGCTGCACGACGACAGCGTCGCGGCGAGCGCCATCGCCACGCTCGATGAACTCTCGGGCGGGCGCGTGCTGTTCGGCATCGGCTCGGGCGATACGCCCGTCTATACGCTGGGCATGAAGATGGCCAGGCTCGCCCGGATGCGCGAGTCCATCGCGGCGATTCGCGCGTTCACGCGCGGCGAGACGGTGGAATACGCAGAGGGCGTGAACGTCAAGATGTGGTGCGAGCGCGATATCCCCATCTACACCTCCGCCGAAGGCCCCCGGACGCTCGCTATGTCGGCCGAAGTCGCGGACGGCGTCATCGTCGGTTCGGGCGTCTACCAGGAGACGGTGGAGTGGGTGATGAAGTACCTGAACGAGGGGATGGCGAACCGCGACCCCTCGCTCGGCGAGATGGACGTCATATTCGGCGCGGTCGTCTCGGTGGACAC
>WTGD01000161.1 GCA_011523725.1 Nitrospinota bacterium | reverse complement strand
AAGCCGTTGTGGTCGATTCTGGAAAAGCCGTAGGTTCCGTTCAGTCCCATGAAATAGCGCGCCCCCTCGACGCCTGCGGGGATTCGCGCCCGGTTCGCGCCCACCCCCCGGGCGGACCACGCCAAAATGCGCAGCGCATCGACGGCGGCGGCGGCCGTCTCGCCCGGCGCGCTCTTGTAGATTTTCAGATACTCGTCCCGAAACGCCTTGAGGTTCTTTCTCGCGGGATGCGTTTCGGACAAAAGGTGGGCCGCCGTGATCCAGGAAGCGGGGAACACCACACCCTCGGCGGCCCGGCTCCCGCTTTCGGAGCCGAACATGCCTGGAGACGCATAAGACAAGTAGAGTGGTATTTCGAGGTCGAGCGCCGCGCGGGCGCGCACCAGATCCACGCGCGACCCCCCGCGCGCCCAATGCAGGAAGGCCCCGACACCTCGCAGGGAGGCGCGTTTCAGAAAGGGCAGGAAATTATGCTCGCCCGGCTTGAAGGATTCGTTCAAGAGGATGGATACCCCGAAATCGGGCGCGAGTGCGGTTATCTGCTCACGCCCCTCCGTGCCGTAGCCTAGGGATGAGCCCAGCATCGCCGCCCGCTTTATCGCCCTGCTCTTGAGGTGCCCCAGTATCGCCCGGACGGACAAACCCGCCGGTATTGCCGTGGAGAAGACCCACCTGCGCGCCGGAACGAGAATCTCCTCGGGCGCGGCCAGGGAGAAAAGCGACACCCGTTCTTCTTGCGCCGCTTTGGCGGCGGCGATGGCGGCGTAATACTCGACGGGCCCTATCACGGCGACGGCTTTATGCTTTCGAGCGAGCTCGCGTATCGCGGCAACCGTCCCCTCGGGGCTTCCCTTGGTGTCGAGGGTGAGAAGAAAGATGCGCCCGCCGGCGACGCCCCTGCGGTTGATTCGCCCCATCTCGAGTAAAAGCGCGTTTCGAGCCTCCCGGCCTGCAGCCGCGCCGGGGCCCGAGAGGTCAAGCGCGAGGCCGACGACGATTCTGTCGGCCGGGGCCGCTTCCACGGCCCATCCGCTGAAGAAACAAAAGGCCGCCAGCGACGCCATCCACTTCATGCGCCATCCGTTTTTGATCGCCACGCTCATGTTCTATCATTGCCCCGAAACTTCGAGCGCCGTCTTTGAAAACCCTAACACGCTTGATAACGGCTGGCCCGACGCATGTCAAACAAAATGAAAAACAACCCGAAAAGCCTCCGGCTCTCTCCCTCAGAACGCAGAAGGTTCAGAAGGCGCATCTTGGGCTGGTACGAAGGGGAGAAAAGAGAACTCCCCTGGCGCGGGGAGAAAGACCCCTACCGGATATGGGTGTCGGAAGCCATGCTCCAGCAAACCCGGGTGGAGACCGTACGGATTCGCTATCCCGCCTTCATCGCGCGGTTCCCCTCCCTGGCCGCCATGGCCGACGCTTCCCTGGACGCCGTATTGGCCGAATGGCAGGGCCTCGGCTATTACGGCCGCGCGAGAAATCTCCACCGCGCCGCGCGGGAAGTGATGAATCAAGGCGGGGGCGCGATGCCCGAGACGCGCGATGCGCTCCTGGCCCTACCGGGGGTCGGCCCCTACATGGCGGGGGCGATCGCCAGCATCGCCTTCGGGGAGCGCTGCGCGGCGGTCGACGGGAATGTTCAGCGGGTCATGAGCCGGGTCCTGAACCTGTCGCTCGCTATCGATTCTACGCCCGCTCAAAATGCCATCCGCCAGGAAGCGCAGGCGCTGGTTCCACGCGCGAGGCCCGGTGACTTCAACCAGGCGCTGATGGACTTGGGAGCCCGGATCTGCCTTCCCAAAACTCCCGATTGCGCGAGGTGCCCCGTCCACGATCTGTGTGCGGGGCGTTCGGCTGGAACCCAGAACGAACTGCCGGTGAAAACCGCCAAAAAACCGCCTGCGCCGTATACCCTCATTCAGTTCCGGGCGGAGCGAAACGGGCTGGTTCTTCTGTCCCAAAGGGAGAAAACCGGCCTTTTCGGCGGCCTGTGGGAGTTGCCCGGTTTCATGGTGGAGGGCCACCTGGAAAAAGCCGACCGCCGCCGGTTGAAAGCACAGTGCGCAAAACTTCTGGGACCGGGCTGGCGGCCGGGACGAGAGCTCGCCAGAATTACGAGAACGCTCACCCACAGAAAGATTCTGTTCGTCGTACATCTGGCGGAAAATTCCGGGAAGGGCGCGCCTCCAGCAAGCCAGGACGGACGGCTCTGGGCGTCCGAGGAGGATTTTCGCGCGCTGGCCGTCTCCACCGCCCAGCGGGCCGCCTGGCGCGCGGCCAAAAGCGCGCTTGCCGACATGGAAGGGAAATAGAGCGAGCGATGAGGCCGGGGGCGCCTCGCGCTTCATAGCCCTGTCCCTCGAAGCCTACCTGCCGAAGTGATCCTGGAGATAATTCTCGAGCGTTCTGGGGGTGAGGCCGAAAGCGTCTGTCATGGGCACCGGATCGCACACGTTGTCCTCGCC
>WTGD01000418.1 GCA_011523725.1 Nitrospinota bacterium | reverse complement strand
GAACCTTCACCGTCATGCGCTCGCGGATTTTCTCAAGGTCCAGGCTGCTGTTTCCGATGATTTCGATCTGGTTGATCGTGGGTTTTTCGCTGAGTTGATATATTACGCGGAGGCCGCCTTCGAGAGACTCCACCTGAGCTCTCACGTCCCGGAAGAATCCCAGTTTGTATATGGCCCGGACATCCGTGCGGATTTGCTTGACCAATTCTACGTTGGTGTAATTTTTCCCCTCTTTTAGCCGAACATAAAAAAGAACGGTGGAGCGATCGACCCGGCGATTCCCTTTGACCTCAATGGCCCGTATCGTGATGGCCGGTGAGGCCGATTGCCCCCTCGCTTCATGCGAAACGGCAATAAGAGACATTACGGCCACGACGGCGCAGGCCAACACCTTCGCCGCACAATGCATAAGACCACCCCCCGAGGAAAAAGGGGAAACAAGTTTCAATTTTGCAGTGAAACTATAGGTCTTGGACACTGAGCACTTCCGTGTCTTCTTTCAGTTCGAATACCAATTCATCCCCAGCCAGCTTCGCCAGGATCGTTCCCCCATCTTGGAATTTACCGTGCAAAACTTCTTCGCTGAGAGTATCTTCAATGTGTTTTTGGATGACGCGGCGCAGAGGCCTTGCCCCATAGGCCGGTTCGAACCCCTGTCTGGCAAGCCAGTCTTTGGCTTCGCCGCTCAGTTCAATTGTCATTTCCTTTTCACTTAGCGTCTTATTGACCTTGGAGATTTCAATATCCACGATTTTCAGGATGTCCTCGTGGGTCAACGGCCGGAAGATGATGACATCATCAATCCGGTTCAAAAACTCCGGGTTGAAGGTGCGCTTCAACTCATCGCGAATGCTGTCCTTCATCTTGTCGAAACCGAAGCTCGAGTCCACTTTCTGGAAGCCGAGGGATGTCCCTTTCTCGATAGACCGGGCCGCCAGATTCGAAGTCATGATGATGACGGTATTCTTGAAGTCGATGTTGCGGCCATAGCTGTCAGTGAGCAAACCATCGTCCATCACTTGCAGCAAAACGTGGTAGACATCGGGATGCGCCTTCTCGATTTCATCGAGCAGCACGACGGAGTAGGGCTTTCTGCGAACACGCTCGGTGAGCTGCCCCCCCTCTTCATAGCCGACGTATCCCGGAGGCGCTCCGGTGAGGCGGGAGACGTTGAATCTCTCCATGTATTCACTCATGTCAATGCGAATGAGGGCGCTCGGGTCGCCAAACATGAACTGGGCGAGCATTCTGGCCATCTCGGTCTTGCCCACGCCCGTGGGACCCAGGAACAAGAAACTGCCGATCGGCCGTTTCGGCCCCTTCAGGCCAGCCCGCGCCCGGCGAACCGCCTTCGTCAAGGCGCGCGTGGCTTCTTCCTGCCCGATGATGTGGCCGTTCAACTCCTCTTCCATCCGGAGAAGGCGCTCGTTCTCCACTTCTCCGATGCGCTGCAACGGAATCCCAGTCATCCGGCTGACCACGTAAGCCACATCATCTTCGGTGACATACGGTTCTTCATCCGTTTGATCCGCCTCCCACTCCGCCTTCAACTCGTCGAGCCTGCTTCTGTCCTGCTCTTCTTGGTCGCGCAACTCGACAGCCTTTTCAAAATCTTGTTTTTCAATCATGTCTTTTTTGGTGCGAACCGTCTCTTCGATTTGGCGCTGAAGATCCCGAATGTTGGTCGGGAAGGTTTCTTTCTCGAGGCGAACCTTGCTGCACGCTTCATCGATGACGTCTATCGCCTTATCCGGCAAGAAGCGATCCGACACGTACTGGGACGACAGGCGAACTGCTGAGACAAGCGCCTCGTCCGTCAACTGTGCGCGGTGGTGATTTTCATATTTGTCTCTGAGACCCTTCAGTATGCTGACTGTGTCATCCACCGACGGCGGGTCTACCATGACAGTCTGGAAGCGGCGCTCCAAAGCGCCGTTTTTCTCGATATATTTTCGATACTCATCCAGCGTGGTGGCGCCGATGCACTGCACTTCTCCGCGGCTGAGGGCGGGCTTCAGCATGTTCGAAGCATCAATGGAGCCTTCCGCCGCGCCCGCCCCCACCAAGGTATGCAGTTCATCGATGAAGATAATCACATCCTGGCTTTGCGTGATCTCCTTCATGATGGCTTTCAGGCGCGCCTCGAATTGTCCGCGGTATTTCGTCCCTGCGACCAAAGCGCCCAGATCAAGCTGAACTACGCGCTTGCTGTATAAAATCTGGGGAACTTCTTTCGAGATGATCGATTGAGCCAAGCCCTCGACAATCGCCGTTTTCCCGACGCCGGGCTCTCCGATCAAGACGGGGTTGTTTTTCGTCCGCCTCGCGAGAATCTGGATGACGCGCTCGATTTCCTGCTCCCGCCCGATGACCGGGTCGAGTTTCCCCTCTTCGGCAAACTCCGTGAGGTCACGCCCGAACTCATCGAGCGCGGGCGTCTTGCTCTTCTCGCGAGAACGCGCAGCCACCGGTTCTCTCAAGAGATTGATGGTCTGCTCTCGTGTCTGCTGGAGCTTGACGCCGAAGCTGGCCAGGATTTTCGCGGCCAATCCGTCTTTCTCTCGGACAATACCCAACAACAGATGCTCGGTGCCGATATAGTTGTGGCCCATCAGACGGGCCTCTTCGACGGCGTACTCAAGCACTTTCTTCGCTTTCGGAGTAAACGGGATGTCCCCTTCCACGGGACCGCTCAAACTCTTGGGCAAATTGCGTTCAAGCTCCAGCCGAAGCTGTTTGGGGTCGACACCCAGCTTTTGCAAAACGGCTATGGCGATTCCGCCCCCATCCTTCAGCACACCAAGCAATATGTGTTCGGTGCCCAAGTATTCGTGCCGGTAGTGCTCCGCCTCTTCTCTGGCCAGGATAATGACTTTTCGGGCACGCTCGGTGAATCGCTTGAACATACGGCCCTCCTTACTTTTTTTGAGCTATTTTTCCATCCACCACGGCGATCACACGGTCCATTTTCTCCGCCATCGAAGCATTGTGCGTCGCCACCAGAATCGTCTGCCTGCTTCTCTCGTTAATCTCTCGAAGTAATTCAAATATCGTTTCCGCGGTTGACGAATCCAAATTCCCCGTTGGTTCATCCGCGAGTACTATAGAAGGATTGTTAATTAACGCGCGGGCAATAGCAACCCTTTGCTGCTCCCCACCAGAAAGTTCTCCAGGCCGATGACTCCACCTGTCGGCCAAGCCCATCCGGCTCAACAATTCCTTCGCCTGCTCCTCCACCTCTTTTTTCCGGGTGCCGCGAAGCAACCCGGGTATCATAACATTTTCCAGCCCGGAAAACTCCGGCAACAAGTGATGAAACTGGAATACGAAACCCACATGCTGATTTCTCAGTCGAGCCAATTCGATTTCTGAGCAATCAGAGAGGTTCTTGCCCTCCAGAATCACTTCGCCCTTCGTCGGCCTGTCGAGCGCTCCCAAAAGATGGAGCAAGGTGGTTTTCCCTGCTCCGGAGACTCCCATGACAGCCACCATCTCGCCATGCGCAACTTCGAGATCGACCCCGCTCAGAGCCATCACTTCGCCGCGACCCATGACGTATGATTTTTCCAGCCCCCTGGTGACGATGACCTGCGTCGACACTTCTTTTGGTGCAGTAGATTCACCCATCTCCAATGTGCCTGAATCAACCATAACGGAGATTTTCTACCGGATCGACGCGAGAAGCTCGCCACGCTGGATAAAGTGTCGCCGCCAAACAGATAATAAAAGCAACCACCGCCGTAACAGAGACATCAAAAGGCGTCATCTGCACCGGTAATTTCTCTATATGGTAAACGCTGGGCGGTAGTATGTCCAGACCAAAGGCGCGTTCTAAAAAATCCTCAACTATATGGAGATTCCACCCCAGAACGAGGCCGCCGCCAGTGCCCAATACAGCACCTACCAGACCAATAAAAGCGCCTTGCACGAAAAATATTCTTAAAATTGCGCCGCTCGTCGCTCCCATCGACTTCAAGATCGCGATTTCGCGTCCTTTCTCCATCACCACCATGACGAGCGAGCCTATGATGTTGAAAGCGGCCACGACGACGACGAGGAGGAGAAGGATAGTGAGCGTGGTTTTTTCCGTTTTTAACGCGGAAAACAGGTTGCGATTCATTTCCTGCCAGGAGCGCGACAAGTACGCCCCTGAGAGAGTGCCCTGAATCTTGCGGGAAATGCGCTCTGCCGAGAAAATATCTTTCACGCGCAAATGCACCCCCGTCACGGATTTGCCAAATCCAAAGAATTCCTGGCTCTCTTTCATCGAGACAAACGAGAGTCCGGCATCGTACTGATAAAAACCGCTGCGAAAAATTCCCACCACCTCAAATTTTTTTGTTCGAGGCACCAGGCCCATCGGCGTAACCACTCCCACGGGGCTTACCATCATCACCGTATCACCTTCTTTCAGGAACAAGTTCTTGGCGAGTTCGGCCCCGATGATAATGCCGGGCTTGCCTGCGCTGGCCTTTTCCAAAACCTTTTGTAACGAACCGCCCTTCAAATATCTTCTGATGTCCGTCACGTCGATTTCCCGATCCGGAACGATGCCGCGCACCACCGCACCCAACACGCGGTTCTTGAACGAGAACATCGCCTGCCCGTAGACGAAAGGGCTCGCCGCCACCACACCCTCATGATTGCGCGCCTTTTGCAGGACGTCCTGCCATTTGCGCATCAAGGAAGCACCGGACCTCGTAATGACGATATGACTTTGCGTACCCAGTATCTTGTCGCGAAATTCCCGCTGAAACCCGGTCATGACTCCCACGACGACGATGAGGGTGGCGACGCCTAGCGCGATGCCAAGTACGGATATCCAGGTTGTGAGCGAGACAAAGGCGAGTTTGCTGCGCGAGCGCAAATGCCTGAAGCCGATGAACAGTTCCGTGGAAAAAGACATCTTCAGTCCTGGTATTTGCGCAATAAAGGGAAAAGGATGACGTCCCGAATCGAATGCGTATTCGTCAGTAGCATCGCGAGCCTGTCGATCCCGATCCCCTCGCCCGCTGTAGGCGGCAGGCCGTATTCCAGGGCCGTCAGATAGTCCCAGTCGATCTCATGGGCCTCTTCATCGCCGGCTTCTCTTTTCGCTTCTTGTTGCTCGAAGCGCGCTCGCTGATCGTCGGGATCATTCAACTCCGTATAGGCGTTGGCGATCTCGCGCCCGGCGATGATGAGCTCAAAGCGCTCAACGATATCAGGGTCGTCTTCCCTGCTCTTGGACAACGGTGAAAGGGCTTTGGGGAAATCATAGACAAAGGTGGGCTGCCTGAGCTTCGGCTCCACAATTTCTTCGAACAGATACTCCAGGATGTGCACGTGGGCCATATCATCCGGTATGGGATAACCCTTGGGTTCTGCGATTTTTCGCGCGAAAAGGCGGGCTTTTTCCTGATCCTCCAATACGTCGTCCGGTGCCCCGCCCACTTCCACGATGGAGTCGCGCCATTTATATCGAGTCCAAGGCGGCTGAAACGAGATTTCCTCGTCCCCGTATTTAAGGGCGTCATCCCCCAAAATCTCCTGGGCCAGCGATGCCAGCATCTTTTCCGTCAATGCCATCAAGTCGTTATAGTCCGCATACGCCATATAGAATTCCAGCATGGTGAATTCGGGGTTGTGTTGCGTGGATATGCCTTCATTTCTGAAATTACGGTTGATTTCGTAGACACGATCCATGCCTCCCACAACCAGGCGCTTGAGGTAGAGTTCGGGCGCCACGCGAAGATACAAAGGCATTTCCAGGGTATTGTGGTAGGTGGTGAACGGTCTGGCCGTCGCCCCGCCGGCGATGGCCTGCATCATCGGGGTTTCGACCTCGATAAAATTCATCTCGTCCAAGAAGCGGCGTATAGACTGAATCATCCGGGTGCGCACCCGAAACACTTCGACCACCTCGGGGTTCGCGATCAAATCCACATACCGCTGCCGGTAGCGGGCCTCCACGTTTCTGAGGCCATGCCACTTTTCAGGCAGGGGCCGCAAACTCTTCGTCAGGAGGCTAATCCGGCGAACCCATATAGAGAGTTCGCCCATCCTCGTTCGAAACACTCCGCCCTCTGCGCCGACGATATCGCCGATGTCGAGATCCCTGGCGGATTGAAAAGCCTCTTCGCCGATCTCATTCATCCTGAGGAACAACTGAATCTGCCCCGTTCCGTCCCGCAGATCGATAAAGGCAACTTTCCCCTGCACCCGCTTGGCGATGATTCGCCCTGCGACGGAAAAATTCGCCTCTTTCGCCTCATCGAAACCATCCGCCGGCACTTCCTGGAATTCCTGGACAATGACGCCGATTTGGTGCGTCGTCACAAACCGATTCACGAAGGGGTTGGCTCCAGATGCTCGAATCCCTTCGAGCTTCTTCCTCCGCTGCTGGGTCAAGATGTTTTCATCGTCTCGCTCATCCGGCGACGATACCGCTTCATCAGCCACGGGGGCGCTCCTCCCATGCTCTCTTTCTACGACCATAAACCCTAACTTCCCCGTCCGCCTCAATCTGGTTCAGCCGGCGGCGATTACTCGCGCGCATTCGCCTTCTCCTGTATCAATGAGAGGAGATAAGCGTCAATGAAGGCATCGATATTCCCGTCCAATACGGCGTTCACGTCCGAGCGCTCCACGTCTGTTCGATGATCCTTCACCATCCGGTACGGGTGCAGGATGTAGGAACGAATCTGGCTCCCGAATCCGATGGTTTTCTTCATTGCGTGTTGCGCTTCTTTTTCCTCATCGCGCTTTCGTTTCTCCATTTCGTACAACTGGCCGCGCAGCAGCTTCATGGCCGTAGCACGATTCTTGTGCTGACTTCTCTCGTTCTGGCATGAGACCACGATGCCCGTGGGCAAGTGCGTGATCCTCACCGCGGAATCCGTGGTATTCACATGCTGGCCGCCGGCGCCCGAACTCCTGAACACGTCGATGCGCAAATCGTTCTCATCGATCTCGATCTCCACGTCATCCGACACCTCTGGAACGACATCCACGGAAGCGAAAGAGGTGTGTCTCTTCGCACTGGCGTCAAAAGGTGAAATTCTTATCAAACGATGTACACCGACTTCCGCTCGAAGATACCCGTAAGCATAATCCCCCTGGATGATCAGGGTAGCGTTTTTGATGCCGGCCTCCTCTCCTCCGAGTATGGAAACGAGGCGCGCTTGATATCCCTTCTCCTCCGCCCATCTCGTGTACATGCGCAAGAGCATTTCGGCCCAATCCTGGCTTTCTACGCCGCCTGCCCCTGCATTCACGGAGAAAATGGCGTTGGCTCTATCTTCCCCGGAATCCATGACCAGGTGGAACTCCAGGCGCTCAATCTCTTTGAAAAGGGAGGAAAGAGCATTTTCGATGTCGCTCAGGAGTTCAGATTCGGACGTTTCTTCCATTTGCAGAAGCTGGAGAAACTCTTTCTGCTCGTATAGTCTTCCGTTGAGGTTCTCCCAGTTGCGGATCGTTTTTTCAAGCGCAGCGCGCTTTCTCAGCGTGTTTTGGGCGGCTTCGGTATCGTTCCAGAAATCCTCTCCTCCGGCGAGTTTATCGAGTCTGGCGCACTCCGCCTCCAGTCTATCGAGGTCAAAGCCGCCCTCGCAGTTCAAGGAGGCGTGCCTCCAATTGCTCACATTTTCTGCACAATTCTTCCATCCACATCTCCAATCTTTCGAAATCGAACTTCATGACCCCTCAGCATGGAGTCTACCCGGGCGGTTCCAACTATCATATCACATCCGAGAGCTCCGTCTGGAGCGGAACAACAAAACCGCCACCCCGGAAATGAAGGCACAAACATACACAAAAATATCCCCGATCCTGGCATATGTGCTGGGACGATCTTTTTTCAGCGATATGACATCAGCGTGTATCCACTCCTGAAAAAGGGGGCTTCTCACCCGAATCGCTCCGGTGGGGTCAATCAGCGCACTGATTCCCGTGTTGGCCGAGCGAACGATAGGCATCCGAAATTCCACCGCCCGGAACGCGACCATAGACAGATGCTGTTCGGAAGCCGCCGTTTTGCCGAACCACGCATCGTTCGTGATGTTGACGAGAAACTGTGCGCCCCTCATACGCCGCACCACGCGGGGGAAAATCACCTCGAAGCAAATCAAGACCCCGAACTTCCCCTTCGCGGCGTCGAATATCTCGGACCGCTCCCCGGGTCTGAAGGCGCCGATGACCGGCACGAGTTTTTTCACGAAAAACAGCAACTTGGCGAGCGGGACATATTCGCCGAAGGGCAGCAGGTGCATCTTGTCGTACCGGCCGATTTCCTCCCCATCGAAGCCGAGAAGATAAGCCGAATTCGTTAATTTGGGGCCTTGTTTCACCTCACGCCTCCCGAGGACACCGAACAGCAGGTACGAATTCGCGTCCTTTGCGATTTGACGAAGATACTTTCTTTCGGATGCGTGGCGTTGGTAAACAAGGGGAGCCGCCGCCTCCGGCCAGACGATAAGGGGGGGAACGGTCGATTCCGCTTTCGGGAAACGCCCTCTCAGCTCCCTCGTCAGCTTCCCCATCTTCTCGAGAATACCCCTCCGCCACTTGGGAGACCATTTCACGGACTGATCGACGTTGCCCTGAACGATGCCGACCGCGCGCGCAGCGCCCGCCGTCTCAATGGGCACCTCATGAAGCCGTAGATAGCCATAGCCCCAAACGAGCGCCGCCATGAGCGAAACGCCGATGACGAGGGCGAAGGGCGCTTTCCGGGGAAAACGGAAGAAATGCCAGATCGCCGCGTTGACGAACACAATGAAGAACGACACGCCGTATACGCCCACCAGATCGGCAATTTGGATGACGTGCAAGTTGCGGTACTGGCTATAGCCCAGCAGCGCCCACGGGAAGCCGGACATGAAATAGGCGCGCAAGAGTTCCAGCGAGACCCACAGCGGCGCGGCGAGAAGGAAGGTGAGAACGGAGCCCCCCGCATGGATGCGCACCATGAAAAATGCGAACAGCGCCGGGTAAAGCGCCAGATAAAGCGCTAGGACGGCGGTAATCAACCATGCGAGCGACGCCGGCAGACCCCCGTAGGTGGCCATCGAAATCTTCACCCACCAGATGATGATTCCGAAAGAAACCAGACCGCTCACCAGCCCCAGCATGAACGCTTCGTGCGGTTTTTTGCCTTCGAGCACCCATAAGAGGGGAACGAGCGCGATCCAAGCCAGAATCTCGAACTGAAACGGCGGGAACACCGACGCCACCAGAAGGCCCGAGAAAATGGAATAGCCGATGTCCTGCGCTTTCAAGATTCGCTAATCCGGGAAGTGCCCTTCCCGGCTCCTTCGACCAATGCACCCTCACCCCCCAGCTTTTCTCGCAAAGCGGCGACGAGTTTCGGCGTAATGCCCTCCACTTCCAGGAGCTTGGAGTCGCTCGTCTCCAAAACACCGCGCAGGCTCCCGAACGTCCGCAAGAGCGCGCGCCTGCGCTTGGGTCCCAAACCTGGCACGTCGTCGAGGCCGCTCTTTAACGTGGTGCGTCTGCGGCGCGTCCGGTGGAACGTCAAGACGAACCGGTGCACCTCATCTCGTATTTTCTGGAGCATGAGTTTCGGTGCGCTTCCCTCCTGGAGCCTAATGGGATCCGACTGACCTGGAAGGAAAATTACATCCTGCGCTTCTGGGTTCTCGGAACTCCTGCCCTTCGCAATTGCGCAGAGCGCCACGTCCGCAAGCCCAAGTTCTTCCAAAGCCGAGGCAGCCGTTGAGAGTTGTCCCTTTCCGCCGTCGATGAGCAGGAGATCGGGCATCTCGCCTCCCTCGTTCACCAAATGCTCCAAGCGCCTGAAAACAATTTCGCGCATGGAGGAATAATCATCCGGCGATTTCGCCACGCTCCTGATCTTGTAGCGGCGGTAGCCGTCCTTCAGCGGGCGCCCCTCCTGGAACATGACGCTTGCTCCAACGATATTACTCCCCTGCAGATTCGACACGTCGAACGCTTCAATCCGCACCGGCAACTCCTCAAGTCCTAGCGCCTGGCGAATTTCTTCGAGCGTCTGCTGCTCTTTGCTGAGCAGGGCGTTTTCCTGCTCCTGGGCGTGCGATGCGTTTTCGCTTGCCATCTCGACCAGCCGACGCTTGTTTCCCCGGCGGGGATGAAAAACGGACACCTTTTTGCCCCGTTTTTCGGACAACCACTGTCCGATGAGCGAAGCATCGCCCACGGCGGAGGGCAAAAGCACTTCATCCGGGAAAAACGTCTTGCCTGCGTAATACTGTTTCACGAACGCGGAGACGACTTCTCTGTCGGGAACGCCTTCGCGGGCGGCCACGTGGAACCCCTGGTCGCCCAGCAGCCTGCCGCCTCTGATGAAAAACAGGCGAAACGTCGTTTTCTCTTCCTGCCGGTGGCAGCCGAGCACATCCTGATCGCCCCCTTTCATCGAAAGCATCGTCTGCCGCTCGGTGACGTGCTCGATGCCCCGAATCTGATCCCGCACCTTGGCGGCGGCTTCGTATTGCAAATCTTCGGAGTATTCCTGCATCTGTTTCTTGAGCCTTCGAACCAGCTCCCGGTTTTTTCCTTTGAGGAAATCAAGCGCGTCGTCGACGCCGCTCCCGTACGATTCGCGGCTTTGATAATCATCACACGGCCCGAGGCACTGGCCCATCTGAAAATAGATGCACCGCTTCGCCGTCTTGTCCTCCAGACCGCCCGTGCAGGGCCTGATGTGAAACGTCTTTTGCAAAAAGCGAATCGTGCGCCTCAGGCTGCTCGCCGAGGGGAAGGGCCCCAGGTAGGAATCTCCGTCTCCCGCGGGGCGGCGAACGATGCTCAGACGCGGGTAGTCCTCACTCGTGCTCAGCTTCATGTAGGGAAAATGCTTGTCGTCGCGCAGGAGCACGTTGTGGCGTGGCTTGTGCTTTTTGACATAGTTGCTCTCCAGGATGAGCGCCTCGATTTCATTGGCCGTCACGATGTGCTCTAACGTAGATGATTCCTCCACCATCTTTTGAATCCAGGGGCCCCGGCCGGTTCTTTTTGCGAAATAGCTGCGCACCCGGCTTCTCAAGCGCAGGGCCTTGCCGACGTAGAGCACGTCTCCAGCGCGGTTCTTGAAAATGTATATCCCCGGTTTTTCGGGCAAGGATTTCAGAAACGAGCGGTCTTCTCCAACAGAAACCGAATTGGGGGAAAGGGCGGAATCACTCATGTCGCGATTTTGGAGGGCTTGAGGCCAAGCTGCCGACGCTCGATGGCGAGGATCTTGTCGCGAATCCCGGCGGCCCTCTCGAATTCGAGCTTCTGCGCCGCCTCGTGCATTTGGGCGCGCAGCTCATCCAGCGTGGCCGCATCCATCTCGGAAAATTCCGGCGCATCCACCTCTTCCCACGGGAAGGCATCGCCGTCACCTGGCACGGCGGAGGCTTCCAGAAGCTCATCCATCCTGCGGCTGATGGAACGGGGAACGATGCCGTTCGCTTCGTTGTAGGCGATCTGGATGCTCCTCCTTCTGTCCATCTCATCCAGGGCGCGGCGCATGCTGTCGGTAATACGATCCGCATACATGATGACCCGGCTGTCCACGTGCCTCGCCGCGCGGCCCGAGGTCTGGATCAGGGAAGTTTCCGAGCGCAGGAAACCTTCCTTGTCCGCATCGAATATGGCTACGAGAGCGACTTCGGGCAGATCCAGTCCCTCGCGCAGCAGATTGATGCCGATCAGCACGTCGAAAACGCCCGAGCGCAGATCGCGGATTATCCGCACCCGCTCGAGCGCGTCGATGTCGCTGTGCATGTAGCGGACCCGGACACCCAAATCCTCGTAGTATTCCGTCAAATCCTCGGCGAATCGCTTCGTCAGGGTAGTGACGAGGGCGCGGTCTCCCGTCGCCGCCACCTGGCGAACCTCGGCCAGCAGATCATCCACCTGTCCCTGCACGGGCCGAATCTCCACCGGTGGATCGACCAAACCCGTGGGCCTCAACAACTGCTCCACGACGACGCCTTCGCTCTTCTCCAGTTCGTAGGGTCCTGGAGTCGCCGAAACGTAAATCGTGTTCTTGAGATTCGCCTCGAACTCTTTCATTTCAAGCGGGCGATTATCCAAAGCCGAGGGCAGCCGGAAGCCGTACGCTACCAGGGTTTCCTTGCGCGAGCGGTCGCCCCGGTACATTCCCCGCAACTGGGGGATGCTTTGATGGCTTTCGTCTATCACCACCAGATGATCGCGGGAAAAATACGAAAACAGGGTAGCGGGCGGCTCTCCCGTCAAGCGTCCGTCGAGATGCAAACTGTAGTTCTCCACTCCGTGGCAGTAACCCACCTCACGGAGCATCTCGATGTCCTGCAAGGTTCGCTGCTGCAAGCGCTGCGCCTCAAAAGATTTACCTTGCGCATTGAGTTCCGCCACGTGATCCCACAATTCCTTCTGAATGGCCTCGATGGCGGTCGAGAGCCTCTCCTCGGGCGTGATGTAGTGGCTGTTGGGATAAATCTCCACCCGATCGAGTTTTCTTAAAGCGACTCCCCGCAACGGCTCTATCTCCGTGATGCTGTCGATTTCTTCTCCAAAGAATTCGACGCGAATCGCCTGTTCTTCTTCGTGGGCGGGTATGATTTCGACGACGTCCCCGCGCGCGCGGAAAGAAGCGCGGCGCAAGGCCGCATCCGAGCGCCGGTACTGAATCCTCACCAGTTGCGTGAGCAGCTCCTCGCGGTCCATCTCCATGCCGACGGAAATATCGATATGAAGATCGAAATAATCTGCCGGTGAGCCGAGGCCATAGATGGAACTCACGCTCGCCACCACGATGACGTCATCGCGCATCAAAGCGGAGCGCGTGGCCGCGTGGCGCAGGCAGTCCAGCTCATCGTTGATGGAGGCGTCTTTTTCGATGAACGTATCCGTGGTGGGGACGTAGGCTTCGGGCTGATAATAGTCGTAATAGCTGACGAAATACTCCACCGCGTTGTTGGGGAAAAACCCCTTGAATTCGTTGTAAAGCTGCGCGGCCAGGGTTTTGTTGTGGGCGATGACGAGCGTGGGCTTCCCCATTTTCTCGATGACGTTCGCCACTGTGAACGTTTTGCCGGAGCCGGTGACGCCCAGGAGAACCTGGTGATTCTGGCCCTCTTCGAACTGGCGGACGATGGCGTCTATCGCCTCGGGCTGATCGCCCGTAGGGGAGAATTTCGAGTTGAGCTCGAAGCTGCTCATGAAGGGTCCTCTGCCTCAGAGTCGGGCGCCCGAAACAAAACGAGCGGATTAAAGTTTAGCGGATAAAGGAAGGCTGATAAACCTTAGGCGTCAAGCGAATGGAATGGGCTTGAGGTATTTTTCCCATACCTGCTGCACTGCCTGGGGAAACCGATGATTCAGGTGATGGAATATGAACGATTTCGGTTTTTGAGGCTGCTTTTTCAGCTTCAGTCCGGCCCCCTCAGGTGTGCGGTCTCCTTTTTTCGCATTGCATCTACGGCAACTGCAAACCACGTTCTCCCACGTGGAGCGGCCGCCGCGCGAGCGCGGCAAGACGTGATCCACCGTTAAATATCCGCCTTTCGCCCCACAATACTGACAGGTATTCTCGTCGCGGCGCATCACGTTCTTTTTGCTGAACGGAATCTGGCTTCGGCGCGGAACGTAAACATACGTTCTCAGCCGTATGACGGCGGGAAGGTGAAACTCCATCGCTTCGCTGCGGACGAGCAACCCGTTTGTCTCGACGGTATCCGCTTTTCCGGTGAGCATCATGCGGATCGCACGACGTGCGTTGCAGACGTTTATCGGCTCATACGTCTGGTTGAGCACCAGAACACGCGATTGCTCAAACACCCTATACGCTCCCCTTGAAACAAGTGGGCGACGGGATACCAACACGATTTGCGCATCCCTTTATGTCGACCCCGACTGTCCTTGTCAACGAGCGATTGCTTTTTTCGGATATTGCGAAAACGACCTCGTAAATTTATAATGGTCAGTCTTCGCCGGAGAGCGGAGAAACGCCTCGGGAATTCATCTCTCCAATGAGGAACACTCCGTTGTTGCCCCGTTCCGGACGCGGAAAAACAGCCCTGCTGATACTATGCGCCTTGGCCATTGCATGTGGACTGGGGATCGGCGCGAGCTTTACCTATCTATACGATTTTCCCGAACTCGAACGTCTCCAGAATTACAAGCCCAACACTACCACGCGCATTTACGCCCGCGGCGGCGAGCTTCTCGCGGAATTGTACCAGGA
>WTGD01000127.1 GCA_011523725.1 Nitrospinota bacterium | reverse complement strand
GCAAACCGATTTCACCGTCACCCTCAAAGCTTTTGGTTCGGAAAAAATCAAGGTTATCAAGACCGTCCGCGAACTGACCAACCTTGGTCTCAAGGAGGCGAAAGACTTGGTGGAAAGCGCACCCCAAGCCGTCGTAGAGGCGGTTCCCAAGGAAGACGCCGAAGCTGCTGCCGATAAACTCAAAGCGGTAGGCGCGGAGGTGGAAATCACATAGGGCTCACCCGGGATGCCGATGGCCTGATCCCTGCCGTTCGCGGCGGGATCGGCGCTTTACTCGTATCGCCCCCACTTTCTTGAGGTGAGCCAACATGAATGTAAAAAATGGCAAGAACGGCCGTCGGGTTCGTGAGGATTTCGCCTCTATACCTGCGGTTATTGATACACCGAATCTGATCGACATTCAGCTGTCTTCCTACGAGCGATTCCTCCAATGGGAAGCGCAACCCTCCGAGCGTCGTACGGACGAGGGCCTCGAGGGCGTGTTTCGCAGCGTGTTTCCCATCTCGGATGCCGCAGAGAACGTAACGCTCGAATATCTCGGCTATGAAATAGGGGTCTGGGAGTCGAAGGGCAACGAATATCCCGGCCTTGGCGGCCCCGGCGTGAAGGACGATGACGGGGTGGAGGTCTTCTGCCGGCAAAAGCACGAGGCCGATGAATGCCGCCAGAGAGGGATGACCTACGTCGCGCCCCTGCGCGTCATGCTGCGCCTCACGGTGTACGAGCACGATGAGCAGACCAAGGAGCGCCGCGTCCGCGAGGTGAAGGAGCAAAAGGTATACCTGGGGGAAATCCCCCTGATGACGGAGAACGGCACCTTCATCATCAACGGCACGGAACGCGTCGTCGTCAGCCAGATGCACCGCTCTCCCGGCGCCTTCTTCAGCGCGGACAAGGTGAAACCCACCGCCAAATCGGCCTTTACGGCCCGGCTCATCCCCTACCGGGGCAGCTGGCTGGACTTCGAATTCGACAGCAAGGATTTGCTCTTCGTCCGAATCGACAGGCGCCGCAAACTTCCCGTCACCGTTCTGCTGCGCGCGTTCGGCCTGGATAAAGACGATATTCTCAATTCCTTCTACCAGAGCGAGGAGCTCTTCTACGACGAGAAGAGGGACGTTTATTACAAGAAACTCTCCGAACTCATGGTGAACCAGAGGATTTTCGAGGACATCGTCCTCCCCGAGTCGGGCGAACTCGTTCTGCGGGCGGGGCGCAAGTTCACGCGCGCCGCTCTTCGGAAGCTTCAGTCCGCGGGCGTGGAGACCCTCGAACTCAAGGATGAGGAAGTCGTCGGGGGCATTCTGGCCCAGCCGGTGGCCGATCCCGAAACCGGCGAGGTGCTGTTCGACACGAACCTCGAAATCACGTCCGAGGTTCTCGCCGCCCTGCGAGACAAGAAAATCTCTAAGCTCGCCATTCTCTACGTCTCCGGCGTGGGGGCGGACAGGACCATCCGCGACACCCTGACTTCGGATAAATGCGAGACGCAAGAAGACGCCCTCGTCGAGATATACAAGCGCCTGCGCCCGGGCGATCCGCCGACGAAAGAAACGGCGCGGCTTCTTTTCGAAAATCTTTTCTTCAATTCAAAACGATACGACCTCTCGCGCATCGGGCGCCTGAAGCTGAACACGAAACTGGGCTTGAACCTCCCGCTGGATCAGAGGACGCTTACGCTCAACGACGTCATCGCCACGGTCCGCTACATCATCGAGCTTCGCCACGGCCAGGGGGCGGTGGACGACATCGATCATCTCGGCAACCGGCGCGTGCGCTCCGTGGGCGAGTTGCTCGAAAGCCAGTTCCGCGTCGGTCTCGTGCGCATGGAGCGCGCCATTCGCGAACGGCTGAGCATCCAGGACATGGACAATCTGCTGGTGCGCGATCTGGTCAACTCCAAGATGATCACGGCGGCGGTGAAGGAATTTTTCGGCTCCAGCCAGTTGAGCCAGTTCATGGACCAGACGAATCCCCTCTCGGAGATCACCCACAAGCGCAGGCTCTCGGCCCTGGGACCCGGGGGTCTGACGCGCGATCGGGCCGGTTTCGAGGTGCGCGACGTTCATGCCACCCACTACGGCCGCATTTGCCCGATCGAGACGCCCGAGGGGCCGAACATCGGGCTGATTGCGAGCCTTTCCACGTATGCGCGCGTGAATCAGTACGGATTCATCGAAACGCCCTGCCGCAAGGTGGTGAGCGGACGCGTGGGCGCATCGGTCGAATGGCTCTCGGCGATCGATGAGGACAAGTACAAGATCGCCCAGGCGAACGCACCCGTGGACGATAAGGGCAACCTCGTCAACGAATTCGTCTCGGCGAGGACGAGCGGGGAGTTCGTCATGGTGCCCCGCGAGCAGGTCGACTACATGGACGTCTCGCCCAAGCAGTTGGTGAGCGTGGCCACCTCTCTCATTCCCTTCCTGGAGAATGACGACGCGAACCGCGCGCTCATGGGCTCGAACATGCAGCGTCAGGCGGT